>DATFNI010000228.1:0-2677 GCA_035266485.1 Balneolales bacterium | reverse complement strand
AAGTGCCTTGCCTAGACCGCTGCGGGCGGCATTGGTCGTTCTGACGTTGGCTTTTGTAGCCACGCGCATTCCGATAAAACCAGCAAGTGCAGAACAAAAAGCACCTGTGATGAATGATACGGCAACTAACCAGGATGAATTGGCCTGGCTGGCTCCACTCCATCCCAGAAGGATAGCGACACAAATCACAAAAATTACGAGAACCTTGTATTCTGATCGCAGAAATGCCATTGCCCCGTCATGAATATGGCCGGATATGGTGACCATTTTATCCGTGCCTACCTCCTGACGACCGACCCAGGCCGATTTAGTAAAGGTATAGATGAGACCCAGCAGACCCGCAATAGGGATTAAATAAATCAGTGTACTCATTGTTGCATATTTGGTTTAGTTTTTTGGCTCAGTTGTAGAGATTCATGGCTCGGTTTATGCCTTCTCGTACGAAACAGAGGGCAGCATCGTGAGCGCGTAGTACGGCTTCATCCACAGAGGGAAATTCCTCCTTATCAAAAGAGGATAATACAAAATCAACTTGTTGTCCGCGAGGATAATCGTTCCCGATTCCAAAACGAAGTCTTGAATATTTCTTCGAGCCGATTTCGTGATCGATATTTTTCAGGCCATTGTGCCCCCCGTCTCCACCACCGGGACGCAGTCTTATGGTACCGAGAGGAATGTTGAGATCGTCAATACAGATGAGAATTTCCTGCAGGGGGATACCGTAAATGCGCATGGCGCGTAATACAGCCTGTCCGCTCAGGTTTACATATGTAGTCGGTTTGATAAGTATCACTTTTCTCCCACGGTGATTACCTTCTGCAGCCAAAAATGGTCCTCTCCCTTCTTTGAAGGTGGCACGAAGTGTATCCGCTAATTTATCAACAATAAGGAACCCGGCGTTATGCCGGGTTCCTTCGTATTCTTTACCGATATTTCCTAAACCGACGATCAGAGGCATAGGCCAAACCTATGGTGAGCTTCCATAAAGGAAGCTTATTCTTCAGCGTTTTCGGCTTCGGCCTCAGCGCCTTCTTCCACTTCTGCTCCCTCTTCAACCTCCGCTACCTCTTCAGCAGCTCCAACGGTTGTCTGGATACCGGTACGTGGCGGACGAACTGTGGCAAGCGTACGACCCGGGTCATCAACCGGAGTCACGCCCTCCATGGCGATGTCGCGGATGTGCAGGGTACTGCCGATGCGCAGTTTCGAAATATCTACCGTGATGTTTGCCGGAATACCGGCAGGCAGACAGGTGACACGTAATTCGCGCGTCGAACGATAAAGACGCCCGCCTTCTGTAACACCAACAGCCGTACCGGCAAATACAAGAGGTACCACAACGGTAACTAAATGTTTGTCGGCCAGGGCATAAAAGTCGGCGTGCAAAGGGCGGTCCGTTACGGGATGAAATTCTGTTTTCTTGAGGATGGTGTCGATTTTGGTCTTGTCGTCAAAAACAAGCGTGACGATCTCAAGAGTTTTGGCAGACAGAATTTTTTCAAGATCCAATTCCTTGACAGCGAAGTGGCGGTTTTCGTCCAATTCCGGACCATAAACGACGGCTGGAATTCGTTTCTCGCTGCGCAAATGTTCGGCATTCCGTCGGCCAGTCTCGCGTTGGTAAGTTTGAAGTTCTACTTTCTCAGGTTTATTCATGGTTGGCCTTTATGTTTTCAATCATCAAAAAGTGAGCTGATAGTGTCATCGGTGTGAATACGGCGGATTGCTTCTGCAAAGATGCCGGCCACACTCAGTACTTTCATTTTAGTTGAGGGCTTTTTCAACGGTATGGTGTCTGTAACAACCAGCGTATCAATGGCTGAGTCTTCCAGCCGCTGATATGCCGGACCCGACAGCATGGGATGAGCGCATGCTGCGATAATATTTTTTGCGCCTCGTTCCTTCAGGGCCCCTGCGCCGTTGGTCAATGTTCCTGCCGTATCGACCAGGTCATCGACAAGTAAAATGTTCTTATCCTTTACTTCTCCGATGATATTCATCACCTCGGCAACATTTTGCTTCGGTCGTCTCTTATCGACAAACGCCAGACCGGCGTTAAGACTCTTTGCATAGGTCCGGGCCATCTTCAGACTTCCCACATCCGGCGCTACGACAACGAGATCATCTACGGGATTTCGATGGAAGTACTCGATGAAGATTCTGCTTGCATAAAGATGATCAAGAGGGATATCGAAAAATCCCTGGATCTGGGGTGCATGCAAGTCCATAGTGAGAATACGATCGGCACCTGCCTTGGTTAACAGGTTGGCCATCAATTTGGAAGCGATCGATACCCGCGGGCGGTCTTTACGATCCTGGCGCGCATATCCAAAATAGGGAATGACAGCAGTCAGGCGATGTACCGAAGCACGTCGTGCCGCATCAATCAACATCAGCAGTTCGATGATGTTGTCTCCCGGCGGAGGCGTCGATTGTACGACGAACACATCCTTTCCCCGGATGCTTTCCTCAAATTTGACGTATAATTCCCCGTCTGAGAAATTTTTGATGGTCACTTCACCGAGATGGGTGCCATATTGCTCAGCAATTGCTCGCGCGAGCGCTGCGTTACTGCGACCTGCAAATATGGCCAGCGGCTTTTCCAATGGTCTGTTTGTTAGGCGTTTTAGTATAAATAAAAAGGATGACCGTTGGCGACATCCTTCATGTATTGCTT
>DATFNI010000227.1:0-6035 GCA_035266485.1 Balneolales bacterium | reverse complement strand
GTGCTCTGGTACAAATACGGAGAATTAACCTGGATGATACTCTCCGATAACGCTGTCCTTGACGAGTCTTACAGTAACCCCCATTTGTGGACAGGATTTCGTATCACCTCTTATCCCCAGGGGGGATTCATTGCCGAGACGTTTATCACGAACCGGTTCGAAATAAAAATTAAAACCATCGACGAATTTGAGTGGACGCCATTATTTCCGGGTTTGTCGGAAACGGTTGTTTTCTACCAGAAAGACATACAACGTTTTGTCGACTGGATTACCGAACGGGTGCCGGATCTGGAAGTGGAATCCGAACCGGCCAGAAAGACGATGGACGGCTAATTGTAGGTCGGGCTGTCAGCCCGTCAAGCTCAAAGGTAAGCATAGGCCAACCAGCGTCCATAAACACCGTACACAGGCCGGGTTCGCTGCCAGCCAGGAGAGGTTTCAGTGCAGCCGTGTCGTGTGTGCAGCTTTTTGGGGAATTTGAACTTGTCGTGATCGGTTATTCGCCAATTGTCCCCGTATTGCTCCACGACCAGGTAGTACCTGTCAGCCCGGGTTAACACCAGTGAAAAATGCCAGAAGACCGTCTCGTGTGCCTTGTAGGTCGGAGAAAGCTCTCCGACCTACAAGGCACTCATTATTTCATATAAATCCTCGATCCGAAGCTGGGTAAAATCGCCAATGGTTCGGACGGTATGGTTGAAATCGCCGGACTCATGTGTTGTAGTGATCCCGACAACCTTACATCCGGCACGTCTGGCCGATTCAACTCCTGAGAGTGAGTCCTCAATTACAATACAGTTTTCGGGGGCGTATCCGAGACGATCCGCTGTTCTCAGGTAAATTTCAGGATCAGGTTTTCCGTTTATAATAGCCGATTCATCGAGAATGACTTCGAAATACTTCTCAATACCGGTATGATCAAACGTGAATGACACATTATCCGCCGGTGCCGATGTGGCAATGGCCATAGGTATGAGGTGTTCGTGCAATTCCTGCAGAAAGGGATGGAGTCCTGTAATAAGTTTTATATGATTCTTATAAAGGTCACGGAATAATACCTCTTTTTCATTGGCGAACTCCCGGACACGTGATTCCGGAATATCGCCGAACAAAACCGGTATTCAGTCCTTGTTTGCTCTTCCGTAGATATGTTCTTTCAGGTATTCGTCGGATAGATGATAGCCATGTTTTTCACAGAATTCACGTAGCGATTTTTTATGCCAGGGATTACTGTCGATGATCACGCCATCCATATCAAAGATCATTGCAAACGGGGATCGGGTAATCTGAGTCATAGAGCAGTTATAGATCAATGATTAAGAAAGGTAGAAATTAGAGATTTTTGAGCAGAATTATTTTTGGGCGGGAATAAAATGGAAACGATTAGCATTCGCCGGCTTCCGTAATGATAAGGAGGAAGTTCACTTATTGGTTGAACTCCGGATTTGTTTATGTTAGTTTGAATTCGGTTTATAAATAATTATCTGGTTGTGTATTAAGAGGCTTCGCAAAACCTTTATTTTTACCTCACCAAACCTCTCCTGATTTATGGGAGAGGCTTATGAGGTTAGCTTTGCAAAGCCTTCTTTTACTAATAACAGGGAGCTATACAACAAGTAAAGGTTTCTATGGCCGATCCATTTTCGAAAATAAGCAGGACATTTAATTATCATTATTACCGACTAAAGAATGGTTGGCATTTTCCATCAAACATTTCGCACCTTGCCGGATCGAACATGGCAAAAGGCACCTATGAACCAGAAGTAATGAATATCATCAAAAAAAACCTGACTGCCGGTTCAGTTTTTATTGATGTGGGAGCCAATGTTGGTTATTTCGCAAGGATGGCTTCGGATATGGTAGAATCATCGGGTTGGGTTTATGCATTTGAAATAGAACATGATAACTACTATTCACTCTGCAAGAATACGGGCCCTTTGAACAATGTCATTCCGTTACATTTTGCTGTCTCAAATGGGCTTACATTTATGCAAGTTCATCATAGCTCACATTCTGCATGTCACAGTTTGGTGAATACCGGCAATTATCTCGATGGAGATGAATTTACGGTCCCAACAATAACCATGGACTATTTTTGGTCCAATCATTTGAACAAACAAAGAGTTGATCTTATTAAGATTGATGTTGAAGGTGCAGAACTGTTTGTCTTGGAAGGTATGGGAAAAATGCTATCCGAAAATATCGTCGAGACTATGATCATTGAATACTGTCCAAGGATTTTGAAAAATTCGGGTCAGGATCCAAAGAAATTTCATGAAGTCTTGTCCTCAGACTTTTCACTATCCATCATAGAAGATAAGTACCGCAATCTTCAGAAGAACAAAGGGATAAAAGATCTGAATGAGTTCCTGATGGTTACCGACCATTTACTCGAACAAAAAGACGCTGAAAATATAAATCTTCTTTGCAAGAGGAAGTAACCAATGCATCGGGTTGTGCATTCGGGTAACCGCATGAATTTCTATATAATGTCCTATCGGAATTTCGTGAGAGACTTTAAGATCAAAACAATTAAAAGCTTGAGTTGTCTGAAGTAATTCAATATTTATGTAAATCTTTGAAAATTAATATTAGACCTTTCTTATCTAATTGACTACGATGAGCTAACGGCCATATTTACATGTGTATTGAGATAAGTAGGAACTACAATTACGTTGGGGTGTAATCAAGGGGTTTACTTAATGGGAGTGCAGAGTCGTAGCTTGGAAACAAAGATACAACCGCTGGTTCTATCCCTGGTAAAGGGAGGTGCGGATACAAGAATAGTAAATCAGTTTGTGGCACTATGTCACCGGATGGCTACCCGCTATATTACTATGAAGGCTAACAACCCGTCGTGGTACCAGCAGATACAGACAGAAAAAATTAATGACCTGGCCTGGGATAGCATCGCTGAGTTGTTCCGCACTGACGATGATGGCCGGTTTACCTGTCTGATCGATTATTATCAGTCTATAAACCTGGAAAAAATTACGGAAGGTGAGCTCTATTCGGCCACCAGGAGATTGGTCTTCAGGAAGGTCAATGACAGCCTGTTTCGGTTTATGCATGATTATGATCCATCATTATCCAAGATCATACGAAATGTTAAACTGGCCGTCAAAGAATCCAGGGAGGTATCGCTGGTTCGTAGATGGAATACCTATTTTTTGATTTTTGGGAATGAAGGAGACAACAGCATATCTGTAACCGGATGGATGCCGCCGGAAATTCTGAATGCAAGATTACATCCGTTTTTAACCACGAAGGAGAACCTGCACGAGGTTATCACACAAATACATGATATGATCACAACGCAAAATGATTATGTGCATGCTTATCCGCTGGTCCCATTGTGCCTGATCATTCGCGAGTCCCATATCTTTATACAGGATCCTCTCCCACGCTCTGTAAAGCCAGCATCAAACCTGATACAAGATGACGTAAGTCGTATTATTCACTCCAGTATCACATATCTGAAGATCGGGTTGCGACAGAGATATGTACAAACAGGTAAGATCGATGAGAATACATTCGATAACTATTTTTATGGGATAAGAGACTATTATATCGATAGCTATGTTTTTTTTATAGAAGACATACCGTATTTCACATATATCAAGAAATATCTTCCCGGATTGACCTATTCCCTGTATCGGAACTATCATCGCAAATATGTCGAATATTTGATGAGGTTGTCCCGAAGTCATATTCAGCAGCAATTAGGAAAGGTGATATGAATTTTTGTACTATTTTCAGCAAAACCTGCAGAGTGCAACGAAGTATATATAAAATCGATGAATGAACAAGAACAGTTGTGACCTTTACTAAATCCGAACATCCTACAGAAACACAGTTGGAACAGTTTGCTCAATTCCAGGAAGAACTGGATAAGGATGTTTTCTCTGCCATCGCCGTTCATTTAAGGACATGCCCCGCCTGCAAGGGAGTTGTGGATTGGTTTCGTCTTTTTTACCAGGATTTTTGGAGTGCACGGCAAGGGCTCAATAGTGGAGATAAAGCGTTTGTAATACCATTGGTTCCATATAAAACATTTCAGATGGCATCTATGCATACTCCCATAGTATTGGCAGCGATGTCTTCACAAGTGCAGCGGCGCTTCGTCCGGCTGGCTACTCTTTATTCAGAACAGGAGGGGGTAATTGTCCGGTTATTGCGCGACGAACAAGAAAATGTCGTGGAATTGTATCTCAACACCAGGGAACCCCTGAAAGCACCGGCCATCGTTGAATTTCCACAAATGAATTTTGAGATCGTGACCAATGAACAAGGACGTGCCAACTTTACACCACCAGGTGAAATGGATACGTCCGCCTGGTCTGATACTAGTGCTGTTGTTCATCTTCCTGTTCGCAAAACGAAGATTCACCTTGATGATCTCCGGAGTGGGAAAAAGACTGTGGAAAAGATCTCAACGGGAAAAAATGGCCTGGTTGTTGAGTTCAGGGTGCGCTCCGATCAGTTGTTGGTTCACTGCCTGTCGAAGCATACTTCTGCAGAAAGTGTGAATTATCTCCTTTTAAGCACTCCGGATAAGAGATCCTGTCTGCTGAATCTCAATCATGGCATGGGATTGACAACGATGACCAACCGCATTGGCAACAGCAGTGAGGTGATACTCTATCATTAGATGCAGATGATAAATTAATTAACACATGAGAGATGGTTGATCCCGTTGAACTTGAGCGCAGGTTTGAAGAGTTGCAAAATCGACTTGCGCTTACAGCTTCGGTTCGGGTTCAACTTGTGATGATCTGCGATTTTATTTCCGGCTATAAGAGACAGGCCTCACTATACGAATCGTACATCAGGCAACTGTCGCAGCAGATTCCGGGAATCGAACACCCACTTAATATCGCAGGTACCGACCCGGAGGAATTGGAACGGATTTACAATGTTATCCATGGTCTGGTTGATGAATATCCTATCCTGAACGAGGTGCTATCATTTCAAAATGCCCTTCAGACAATAAAGGTTCATGTTTGCTTCCTGTACGCCTGCCTCAACGAATTTGAAAAGCCGATGGCTGCTTTGTGTGATCATCCTGTTGGAAATCCTGCAAAAGTTGGTGGGTGGTCGGAATGGATAGATTATCTGGCAGCAACAGCACCGGAATTATCTTCAGATATCGAATTATTGAAGAACATCAGGAAGCAGGCTTTAGAGGTAAGACGTAATTCCGTTTATGTTCCCGTTATTGAAAAACGTGTTGGGAATTTTGGAAATGATAAGAACAATGGATCACGGCTGCGGAGACTCCAGATAGTTCTCGAACGAACGACAAAAGAGGAGGACGATATACAACTGAATGTTGCTACGCTTGGGGTGGAGCAGAATTTTAACTTGTATTTGTCGAAACTACTGGCTGCGGCAAGGAATTTGATTAAAGACGTGAGTTCGAGATAAGAAAAAGGGATTATTAGGCAAAAAAAAGCAGGATATTCAGTATATTAAGGTGTTGTCTAACATTAACTTAACCGAATACCCTGCCATGATTACCATCTCTAAAATAACACAAATTTTTTGTTCTATCGATGATTTTTGTTCCCAATTTTTGCCCGTATGGAATCATTTTCTACTTGGCAATGGGAAAACACGCAACAAGCCCGGCCGACTCAGCCCCTCTGAGGTGATGACCCTTCAGGTTCTGTTCCACTTCTCCGGGGTGCGTACCTTCAAAAAGTTTTATAAGGACTATGTTTGCAACTATTGGCAGGAGTTGTTTCCTGGCTTGGTCAGTTATACCCGTATGGTTGAGTTGACTAGCGAGACGATGATCCCCCTGGGTATCTACCTGAAAACCCAGGCTACCGGGCCTTGCACCGGGATCAGTTTTGTGGATTCCACGCCCCTGCGCGTCTGTAATAACCGCCGGATTCACTCTCACAAGGTCTTCGAAGGGCTGGCCCAACGGGGAAAATGTTCCCTGGGCTGGTTCTTTGGTTTTAAGCTACATCTGATCACCAGCGAGACCGGAGAGGTGGTCGATTTTATGCTCACCCCGGCCAACGTCG
>DATFNI010000226.1:0-5326 GCA_035266485.1 Balneolales bacterium | reverse complement strand
AATACTAAGGTGAATCATATTCTCCCAAAACCCTTAACCAACCGGCACACGCTTTGATGAGCATCCATAACGAGAATTCCGGAAAAATTAATGACAATATCGATGCGGGATATCCTGATAAATCACCGTTGCTGCATGCGTGGCTGAAAAGGCAACACCGGCTGGACGAGCTGGATGGCAATCCCTCAAATACCTATACTTTATCCCCGGAAGTAGCTGCGATTGTCAAAAAGATTTCCATCCTGGAAAAATGCAGCGAGACGTCTATCATTGAATCCATCATCCTGGCGTATGCTGAAGCCGCAAAACTTATTGATAAGGGAGATACCGATCACTCATTGACCGGATAAAATCTTACCAATCTTGCCCTTCACTTAAATCTATCCATATCTCCCCCCGTAAAGAATCTAGGACTCTCCCCGGTCCAGGTTGACGTCTTTCCATGATACCGGATTTTCAAGAGGTTCCAGATGGGTAAATACCGTCACATTTGAAAAATTATCCCTGATGTCGGCCTCGATCTGTTCCAGGAGCAAATGCCCCCGATCGACGGTCCATTCTCCGGGGACAAGGATGTGTATAGACACAAAACGCCTCGCCCCGGCCTGGCGTGTGCGCAATGCATGGTAATCAATCCCCGATTCCACATAAGGTTTCAGCAGCTCTAAAAGCCGCTGTTGATCGGTGGCTTCCCAGGCTGTATCCATGAGTCCGTGGATCGACTGGCGGACAATCCTAAAGCCCGTCCAAATGATATTCCCTGCAACGATCAAAGCTACAATCGAGTCCAGCGGATTCCAGCCCGTCAACACGACCAGACCGACGCCGATCAAGACGCCGGCCGATGTCCACACATCGGTAAAAAGATGATTGGCATTGGCTTTAAGGGTTATGGAATTGTACTGGCGTGCTGCCTTGAGCAGAATCAGAGCGACCCCCAAATTGATCAGTGAGGCAAAAACCGAAATTATTAAACCAAGACCGATCTGTTCCAGGGGCCTGGGGTATATCAGCCGTTCGATGGCGGCATAACCTATACTTACCGCTGCAATCACAATGAGGCTGCCTTCAAGACCGCTGGAAAAATACTCCGCTTTGCTGTGTCCATAGGGATGATCTTCATCCGGAGGCCTTGCGGCAATGGTAAGCATCGACAATGCCATGATTGCTCCTGCGAGATTAATCAGCGATTCCATGGCATCAGAGAGTAATCCGACAGATTTTGTCAGAAAATATGCCGCAGCTTTCAGACCTATCGTAAGTATGGCAGCAATGATGGACAACCATGCAAAACGTGTCAATGAAGAACGGTCTGTAATGTCTGATGCCATAAGAACTAACTACTTAAAATGAGAACATACTGGCGATGGCACCTCAAGAATAGAATTTTTTATCAGCTTTTAAAAGACATATATCCGATATATCGAGACATTAACACGCCCGTTCGTTCTATGGGAAGCAAATCACTGCTCTTTGATAAAATTACCCGAGGGTTCCCCAATTCTTCCAACCGAATCTGTTTGGTACGCATTTGATCGGTTCATATATTCACAAGCTTCCTGTTTATTAAGTATCGATATGAAGTATTTGCGTGCTGTTTTTAACGTGTTGTTTGCATTTCTGCTCTTTGCGATCGCGGTCCCGCTGGTTTTGTTAATGATCATTCTGTCTTTTGGGACACTTCGCAACTATGCAATTCAACACATTGGTGGATTTATCGGACGCACCGTCTTGAGGGCGGCTGGAATCCGTTTTGAGATTGAACAGGTCGGTGCCCCGATTAACCAGCCCGCTGTCTATCTCATCAATCACAGTTCAACCATCGATCTGTTCGTGATGATTGGCCTGGGATTGCCGCGCATCCGCTTTATTGCCAAATATGAGTTACAGTACAATCCTCTTTTTTTCATGCTCGGCCGCCTGACCGATCAGATTTTTATTAAACGGCAGGATACAGAAAAGGCCGTCGATATTTTACAAAGGGCCTATAAAAAGATTCTGGATAATGAACTTTCTGTTCTTTTTGCCCCGGAAGGTTCGAGAAAACACGAGGGCGTAATTGGCCCCTTCAAGAAGGGAGCATTCCGGATGGCAATTGATCTTAACTATCCCATCGTGCCCATATACCTTTCCGGGGCGCAACGGCTCAATGCAGAAAAATCGCTTATCTCCAAGTCCGGCAAGGTGGTTGCCACCATTCACCCGCCAATCGACACCCGTTTCTGGAAACCCGATACACTGGACGATCACATAGCTGAAGTCCGGAAAATGTATCTGCGCTGGGCCGGAATTGAAATGCAGGGCTGACCGACTCTCCTCCCAGACCAAAATCCTGTTTATCAAAATAAAGCTTTGTAATCCGGAAAAGAGGATGTAAACGCTTTCATATTTTAAGCCATTTTCCATTACATTAAGACTGACTTATTCAGCCTAATTGCTTGAGGTACCTATAATACGTGAATAAAATCCAGGAGTAGCATGTTAAACTATAAACCGCGATGGATACTGCCCATCATGTTTATGATGAGTATGATCCCGCTATCAACGTATGCCCAGCTTAACGGAAATCCTGTAGCGAATCCAAAAGCCGTTGTCGTGTCCGGGAATGCCCGTTTCACGGTTCTGACCAACCGGATGATACGCATGGAATGGGAACCCAGCGGGAAATTCGAAGACCGGGCTTCATTTGTTTTTATCAACCGAAACCTGCCGGTTCCCCAATACCAGGTTTCGCACAGTAACGGTGATCTCATTATCGATACCGGAAAACTCAAACTCAGCTATAAAGAGAACAGTGGCAAGTTCACTGACGATAATCTGTCCGTCCAATTTCAACTAAACGGACAATGGCACACATGGCAGCCAAGCATGAAGGATACGGCTAACATGAAAGGGACCATTCGTACACTCGACGGAGTGAACGGCCCCGCAGCCCTTCCTTCCGGTCTCATTGCCCGGGATGGCTGGTATGTCGTCAATGACTCTGGCAGGCCCCTGTTCGACAACTCCGACTGGCCTTGGGTGGTACCCAGAAAAGAGAACGGTCAACAGGACTGGTATTTTCTCGGTTATGGCCATGATTATAAAGGAGAACTTGGCGATTATATAAAAGTTGCCGGCAAAATTCCCATGCCTCCACGGTTTGCTTTCGGTTACTGGTGGTCCCGCTACTGGGCCTATACCGACGAGGAGTTCAAGGACCTCATACACCAGTTTCATACCCATGAAGTACCCATTAACGTACTGGTAATCGACATGGACTGGCACAGGACCTGGGGCCTCGACTGGACACATCCGCAACGGGACCAGGCCGGTCAACCCAAAGGATGGACCGGTTATACCTGGAGTCCGACCTATTTCCCAAATCCCACAAAATTCCTCGACTGGACCAAGAAGGAACATCTTAAGGTGACCCTGAACCTGCACCCTGCATCGGGAATTCAGCCTTACGAGGCCCCGTATAAGAAGATGGCTGAAGCGATGGGTATCGATCCTGCCACCAAAAAATATGTCCCATTTGATATCACGAATAAGAAATTCGCCAATAACTACTTTAAATATGTGATTGATCCGTTTGAAAAACAGGGTGTCGATTTCTGGTGGCTTGATTGGCAGCAATGGAGCACCACAAAGATCCCAGGGGTAACTCCTACCTGGTGGCTCAATTACGTGTTCTTCACTCATATGGAGCGCGAAGGAAACAAACGACCGCTGATTTACCACCGCTGGGGCGGTCTCGGTAATCACCGCTATCAGATCGGTTTCTCGGGCGACGTAGTAAACACCTGGAAGTCATTAAATTTCCAGCCTTATTTCACAGCCACAGCCTCCAACGTCGGCTATGGTTACTGGAGTCATGATATTGGCGGGCACATGCCCGGACCCGACTCACCGCAGCTCTATACCCGTTGGATGCAATGGGGTGCGTTCAGTCCGGTTCTGAGAACCCACGTGACTAAAAACCCGGATGGTGAACGCCGGATCTGGGCTTTCCCATACAAGTATGCCCGCGCCATGCGCGAAGCCATACTCAGGCGGTATTCCATGATACCGTACATCTACACGATGTCGCGCGAAGCATATGACACCGGTGTCTCAATCATGCGGCCAATGTACTACAGCCATCCCAACAACCAGGAAGCATATGATTTCAAGGATGAGTACATGTTCGGCGACAACATCCTGGTACGGCCGGTTACGGCTCCCATGCAAAAGGACAGCCTCTTGTCTAATGTGAAAGTTTGGCTCCCGAAAGGGAAATGGGTTGAGTGGTATACCGGAACAACACTGGATGGAGGGAAGGTCTACAACCGTAAGTTCCAGATTGATGAAATACCGGTGTACGTGAAGCAGGGTGCGGTCATCCCCATGCAATCGACAGCTACCATCGGAAAGCATGAGGCCGCACCCGATCCGCTTGTATTGACGGTGTTCCCGGGAGCCTCATCCACAACCCGATTGTATGAAGACGAAGGGAATACGCAGTCGTATAAGCACGATAAATATGCGTGGACAACCATACACCACGCCGAACCCGACAGCAAAACACTAACACTTACAATTGATCCGGCCGAGGGCAAATATGATGGAATGCCTTCGAAACGGTCATACGAGGTGCGCATTATGAATTCATGGCCAGCTGCATCCGTTACAGTCAATGGACGGAAAGTGGACTTTACCGATAACCACGACCAACCAGGTTGGTGGTATGATGGCATGAAATTCACCACAGTTGTACGACTGCCCGAAACTTCTGTTCACCGCTCAACAAAAGTGGAAGTACATTTTGCCAACGATATCGACTCTCCGCTCCTGAACGGTATGAGAGGCAATACATCCCGCATTCAGACGGCTGTTCATACCCTTGAACGCCTGAGCGGGAACAATTGGCTCTTCTACCATTATCATGGAGATCTCTGGGCTCCTAAAACGTTGCTCAACCTGTATCAAACCGGACGTCGTATTGAGCTCGATCCTTCGAGCGCGCACGAGGAGCTTGTCAAATTCCATAAGGAACTGCCTGAAATGATCAAGAAGGTTCCCACAATGACGAGTCAACGGATCTATATCCAAAAGGCAATGGATCAGTTATATGACACGATTAATGAATAAATAAATTCATCGCTAAAACAGAAGCCTGATTTCGATCCGTCGGAATCAGGCTTTTTTTATTTTCAGTACCCAACCGTGAACAACAAGTACATTTATCATGCTGAATGTTGAAATAAAAGCCAGATGTTCGGATCCCGATAAAATCAGAAAGCTTCTGCATGAAAAAGGAGCCGATTTTAAAGGGCTGGATCATCAAATCGATACCTATTTCCAG
>DATFNI010000225.1:0-3078 GCA_035266485.1 Balneolales bacterium | reverse complement strand
GCATGTAGCTGTTAACCGGCTTAGTGATCATACTGTGTATGCCGGGTTCCAGTTTGGAAACTACTACCGGATCAACAGGAAAGACAAAAAGTATACCAACATCAAACCGCTTCATAACATAGGAGAGCCGCCATACCGGTTTAACTGGAATACCCCCGTTGTCGTAAGTCCTCATAATCCGGACATCGTCTATATGGGTACGCAGAAACTGCTTCGGAGCGTAGACCGTGGCAATCATTTTGAAGAAATAAGTGGCGATTTGACGTCGGATCGTCAGCCGCAGGGTAACGTTCCATATTCGACAATCACAACCATCGCTGAATCGCCTCTGAAATTCGGGGTACTCTGGGTCGGTACCGACGATGGCAGCGTATGGGTGACCAAAGACGGCGGAGGTAACTGGCAAAACGTTTCCGGGCACTTCCCCACACCAAATGGTAAGAGACTGTGGGTCAACAAGTTGACAACCTCGCCTTTTGACACAAGTGCCGCCTTTGTTTCACTCTCCGGTTACACTTACGACCTGTCTCACAGCTATATTTACAAGACAACCGATTATGGCAAGAAATGGACATCAATCAGCGGCGATATGCCCGGGGAGAATGTAAATGTGATACTTCAGGATCCGGTCAATCCTCATCTCTTGTTTGCCGGAACGGACGGAGGTGCCTATATGAGTCTGAATGACGGCCACAGCTGGCAGGTCTTCACATCAAAATTCCCCAATGTCCCGGTTCACGATATGGTTATCCAGCAACGTGATTCCATGCTTGCCATAGGTACGCACGGCCGCAGCGCCTGGGTTGTTAATATAGCTCCGTTCGAAGAAATGACCCCGGAAAAACTCTCCCGCTATATGGTAGCCTTTCAACCCAAACACGTCGTTTATAACATGCAATGGGGAAAGAAGGAATATTCATACCTGAAAGCACCCGAACCGAAAGTGAGATTCGAATATTACATAGGAAAAGTTGAATCCGGAGTAAAAAATATCCAGGTGGAGATACGGGATTCGACAGGTCATACGTTGCAGACCCTGCAACAACCGGTACGTGTTGGATTTCATTCGATAACGTGGAATTTAAAGATTGATAAGAAATACGCTCATGATAAAAAATACCCCTATGCTGAACCGGGGAGCTACCCTGTGTATTTTATCAACGGTAAAGAAAAGTCTGAAACGGTTTTAAAAATTATTAACCCAACAAGTGATCATGAATCAGAAGATATCCCCGGGGAAGAAGATTAAACGAAACAGCATGCCACTACTGTTAGTGGCTCTCATATGCTTCACTGCTGTGTCTGCATGTAAAAGCTCCGACAAAAAAAAGAGCAGCTCATCTACTGACCAAGGACCTATGTTTAACTACTCGCACCCGCTCTCGTTTATCAGTGATCAGGATAGTGTAATCGCAAAAGTAAAGGTGGCCGTTGCAGATACACCCGAGAAAAGAGATGCCGGATTGATGAATGTAAAAGATTTACCGGAATACGATGGCATGCTTTTTATCTTCAAGAAACCTCAGCCCCTTAGTTTTTGGATGGCAAACACCCCCCTGCCGCTGGATATCATTTTTATTGATAAAGACTATAAAATCATAAGGATATATCATTCAACGACCCCTTATTCAAAAAATGAACTGAGCTCTGGATCGCCTGCACAGTACGTGGTGGAGTTGAACGGCGGTTTCTGCATCAACCATGATGTAACAGAGGGCATGAAGGTGAAGTTTTAAAAGTTAATTGTATAACGAGAGCAAATATGGAAAGCAAAAAAATTTCAGAAAACCGCCCCCTGTCGGAAATTGTGAAGGAGGTACTTGAAATCGACGATTGCGATTTAATAAATAACGTTATCGATAAACTTGTCAGTCCGAAAAAAGAGATTAACAAGAAAGCAGCGGTCACTCATCTTCATCGAAAAGGACCCTCAGATTAGTCTTTTCCTGCCCGGGAAGGAGGTATAGATATTGAATTTGAAATCAGCGGTCCGGCTACCTCTTCCCTATTCCGTGTAAGAGACTAAGAAGTTAACATCAAATTTTTGTGCTATCTTTTTGCCTGCCTGCTCTGCTGCCTTATATGTTTGAATACGGCCCAGCCGTACTCTATACCATACGTCCCCTGTTGACTTTTTACTATAAGTAGCTATATATGCGTCCCTATATCCACGGCCCTTCCATGTTTTTAATTCTTTCTTTGCAATCTTTTGGTATCGCCAGGAACCTACCTGAACGGTATAATTGCCGGATGAAGCAAAAGAATTGGCAACAGAATCACTGCTGACAGCTGAGATATTTGGTGTCTTAGGTGTAGTATCAGACGTAGTAGTGTCTGCCTTTTGTTTACTCATCTTTTCCCGCTCTTTCTGGAGCGCGAATTGTGCCATATCATTTGCCCGGGCCCTGGCAATACTATCCTGAACTACCTGCTGCTGTGCTATTTGTTGCGGCGACATCTCACGCGGAGATTGTTGGGAGACTTTCTTATGGCACGAGGATAAAAAGAGAAGGCTTAAAAAAAAAACAACAGAAGTCCCTTTTTTAATTTTAAAAATTGATATGAAATCGAAAGAATTCATGGGTTTAAATCAAATCAATTGTGATCGGTGAAAGGTTAGCAATATGATGAACAATGTGAACTAACTCAGTTTTGTTTTACAAGACCGGTTCCTACCTTCTTATTTTGTTTTTGCATTTCATTGCGCTGTTCATCTAAGATCTGTTTAACCGTTTTATGTGTTTGAGCCATTCTCTGTTTTATATCCGGGACAAGAGTAGCTTTGATAAGAATAATCAATTCCTGTTGCGTATAAGTTTTTGAATTGTATCCGAACAGATACCGTAATCCAAAAAACCAGGGTGGTAAATCCTTTAAAAGTGGAATGCCTTTTCTCGATGTTGACGTAGTGGTTTCATATAAACCGGCAATTGCCGTCGACTCACCACTTAGCAGCATGATATCGGAATCGGAGGACTGATCATTTACAATGGGTGATGCTGAATTCGGTTGTAGTGAGGAACGCTCCCCATGAACCTTCAAGTCAATAAAGGTAGTATCATTTTTGGTTATAACCTT
>DATFNI010000224.1:0-13628 GCA_035266485.1 Balneolales bacterium | reverse complement strand
TTTGTGCCGATATCGTGATGTTCCCGTTAACATGCCCTGTCAAAGATTTTTTTATCCGGATCTTTACCTCAGCCGTTCTATGTCTGATATCCGGGTACACCTGAATATCGGATAGCCAGACCTGTGATCTCGATATGAGCTCCATCCTGCCAATGATCCCATTCCAGTTCCCCTGGGTCTGATCGGTGAGGCTGTGGGAATCGGGTCCCACGTTAATGCCAACATCCTTGATGCTGTTATCCACACGGATCGTAATTCTGTGTCTGCCCGGCGTCAGAACTTTTGACAAATCATAAACATGGGGTGTACTCAGACTATTTGCTGTCCCGATTTCGGTGCCATCCGCCCAAACCTGGGTTTCCCAGTGCGCCCGCTCCAGGAATAGCTGAATATGCCGGTCATTCCAGGATTGAGGTATCGTCACTTCTTTTTGATACCACGCCGCACCTACGTAATGTTTCTTCGGGGTCAGGAAAAAAGAAAACATCGGGTGATCCGGTTTCCTGTATTTTGCCAGACGGGGATCAAAATAGAATGAACTGTCGTAGATACTTCCCGTCCAGTTGGTGTTGATCGTAACAGGATTTCCTTTTCCATTTTGAACCATAGAACCGGGCAGATGAATGGTATTGTTTAGTTTCTTCTCATACCACTTATTTTGAATGCCCTGGTTGCCCGGGTCCATCCTGAAATGCCACGTACCCGCCAGGTTTATGACATTCGTTGTGTTCTGGCTGTATCCGGGTGAAACGGACAGCAGGCACAGCCAAAGTGCCGATATAAGGGTCAACAAGCGCATATTATCGTTTTTCTTTCCTCGTTACGATGCTCTGCTGATAATCAGGTTCCCATTAACTTCGCTATAAAACAATCCAAACGATTTCCTCCCTGGAGGGAGGACTAAGGTGGGTGTTACCCCGCGTCTCACTGTCTGATCCGTGAATTCCTTATGAGACGCCGGGTAACACCCCCTTTAAGTCCCCTCAAGGGGACAAAGAAAATGTCGCCCACAATGCAAACTGAAAATCCTGATTATGCTTGGATCTATATGCACTTTGGGTACTGCTTCTGGTTTCCCGGTTTCATTCCATATGGAAAACTTCTTTCAGCGGGACAGACACCGGCGAGTTATCTTCTTTCGTATCCATCAGATCGGCCATGTAATCCCACCATTTTTTCATGATCGGGAGTTCCGGCAATTTGTCTGATGTGTGATCATCATCCAGTTTCTGGACGCCAAACAGCGTGAGGGTCTCTTCATCCAGGAAAATCGAATAATCGTGGATGCCGGCCTTAGTCAGTGCTTCAGACAATTCAGGCCATATCTCATCATGCCGCTTTTTGTACTCGTCCTCAAAACCGGGTTTGAGTTTCATTTTGAATGCATTCCTGATCATATCGATACTTGTGTATAAAATAAAAGTTAAGCCGTCAGCGATCAGTTTTCCATTATCAACGAACGTCAGGGAAGCAGAGCTTCCACGCCTTGCGTTCCCAAGCGGAGCATGGGAACGAGAGTAATACCTTAAAGACCTGACAGGTCTCACCAATTCGTTCACTGTTTCTGCACTTCTACATTAATTTCGCTGTTGCTATTGCCGCCGGGACGTACATACAGCAGGTTCTTATCCTTGTTGTAATACCATACCTGAGAGTGAGCTGAATTCTTGTACTCCTTCAGGCCCTGCACCTTTCTGAGTTGCGACCCATTGGCAGAAACCGAAATCGGGGAGTGATCCGTATGAACAGTGAGCTTGTAGGATCTTGCCGGGACATTGTACTTACCAACGGGCGTGTTAATCGCAACCTCAATCCTGCTCTCGTCATCCCGGCACTTTATCTTCGTCTTTGCGAAGTCTCCGGTTTCATACTTCAGGCTTTTGCCATCGTCGTCGTATATCGAATAGGATGAACTTTTGAATGGATAGATATCGAGCCTCAGGGTATCAACCGGTTCCTGCCCAACATATTTCATGGGTTTTTGCATGGGAATGATCGCGCCGGCTTTTATAAAGATCGGCATCTGGTCGAGCGGTGTGGGTACCGTAATGTCCTGCTTCCCATCTACTTTCTCTCCCGTCCAGTAATTGTACCATGTTCCTTTCGGGAGATAGACGACACGCGAATTGGCTCCTTTGGTAGTAACCGGACAGACCAGCATGTCGTCGCCGAACAGGTATTCATCAGCGACATCATACGTATTTACATCATTCTGATACTCAAGTACCAACGCGCGCATCAGCGGAACACCCGTCGTGTGATTCTCGTAGGCACTCGTGTAGATATAGGGAATCAGGCTATAACGCAGCTTATCATATTGCCGGAATATTTTTAGTGCTTCTTTTCCGTAATTCCACGGCTCCTTGTACCCCGGATGATCCATACCAAAAATCATGGCAACGGGACTCAGCATTCCAAACTGGGTCCATCGTATGTAGAGCTCCGGATCGGCCTTCTGTTCAAACCCGCCGTTACAGTTGGCCCAGTAGCCCACACCGGATAACCCGATGTTCAACCCGGCCTTGATGATCGGGCCAAAATACTGCCAGCGGCTCGGCCAGTCACCGGCAAAAATGTACGGATAGCGCTGAATGCCGGCATAGCCTTCCCGGGTCTGGTTCATGCCTCGCATCTTGTTGTACTTCATGAACTCTTCGTATGGACCGCGGGCATAGGCGATGGGAAACAGGTTATGAAGGCTATCTACCTTCTGGGCAACCGATGGGTTGGCATGCGACCCAAATGAATGGTATACAAACGAATTACCTGCATCCGTCTTGACAAATTTCACGCCGACTGAGGCAACTTTCATCACGCCATGCTTCCACCACCAATCGACTGATGACGGGTTAAAGAAGTTTACGATATCCCCCAGGCGTCCATTAGCCGGATATAAAACCCCGCCTTGTTTCCGGGCATCGGTGAGCAGGTGAAATTTCGTGCCGTTATCCAGGAATGGCCGGATGTGCAGCCCGACCATAGCATAATGCATTTTGTAGAGGCTGTCCAACATGGCCTCAGGATGCTTAAACACCGCCCGCCATTGAAAGCTGGTTCCTCCATGGCCGATCTTCCCAAAATAGCGCCACGTTGAATCGAGCCACAAGATATCTGCCGGGACATCTTCATTTCTGAATTTATGGCCAAGGTTTATCACATATTCAGGCGAAGCATCCTGTTCGTGGCCCCATGTCCCGCCGCTGTAGGTTCCAACATGCAACCCATATGCGAAACGGGACATCATCGGTGATTTGCCGGTAAGATCGGTATACTGATTCAGAATCGCTGGAAAACCGGGGCCATAAATAAAGTAATAGTCCATTTCCCCGCCGTCTGCTTTAAAGGTGTAGCTGTCCGGGTTGGAATGCCCCATATCCCAGTCGGTGGCGTAGGAATTGTGCAGAAAGATACCGTAACCACGGGTACTCATGAAGAACGGCACGGGACTGTAGTTGGCTTTCATTACATTATAAGCACCCATAATGTGAGAATGGGCAATTCCACGCCCCACATTAAGATGCACATCTTTCCCGAGCTGATCGGTGAAGCCCATCCGTTCACCAAACCCGAAGAAGTGTTCACCGGGAATCAATTTTTTACTGCAAACGACCGCACCGCTGTCCTTTGAAGCCCCAAACCCCGATCCGGATTCCGAAGAAATGATTGTCCCATCTGGCGTTTCTACGCTGATCCTGACTGGATTTTTTGTAACGATTACTTTGAGTTTTTCTGTCTGAAGAAGAAAATGATCCCCCTGGTCTGAGGCCTGATAAGTAACTTCCGGCCAGTGATACTTAGTTACCATCAGGTTTTCATTGTTCGGAAACGACCGTTTCCAGCTTACCTGTACCCGAAACATGGTTGGTGTACAAAAGTCAATACGCACATCGGCGTTCGATGCGGAAAACGAAATTTCATTCCCCTGTTTCTGAAACCCGGACCGGTAATTACCGATTGGTGTCTGCGCAAATGTTGTTGATGCAAATAGAAAAATGGTGATCAGCAGTAATCCAAAAAACTGATTTAACTTACATTTCATGATGTATGCTATTAATAGTGATCATGCCTGGCATAAATAGTAATGGGACAAAGTAGTATTAATGATCAAGGAAAGTGAAAAGTCATAAGTACAAAGTCCATTAATTGCGCTTTTTTTCAACTTTTAACCTTCTGCCTGCAACTTCTGACTAACCTGTCCTGACCCATAGACTGAAGTAAAACAAATAAAACAGTACTGTGAACATCCGCGTCAGGTGAGGTTGGATGCCCACAGTACTTTTGGGTGGTGGCAAAAAGGCCTCGTTAATAAAGGAGATCTGTAACTTCCAACAGATCTCCCTTCGCTTCTACTATAGGTTATTCAACCACAGATAGGGTGATCAATAACCAGGGTTTTGTGTGTATAAACCAGGATAAATGTCTATTTCCGATTGAGGGATAGCATAAATCAATTTATTGTCGTTAATATTGACTGTCTGTCCGCCCTGTCCACCGGTTGCAGCCGACCAGGTATTAATGGTGTTTACTGCCTGACCGGTTCTGACCAGGTACCACCACCACTGGCCTTCGTCGGCGAACTCATGGCGTTCCTCAAGGTTGAGAGCACTTTGGAAAGCAGCTTTCGTAGCGGGGTGTATGTCGCTCAACCCGGCACGTTCACGTATGCGGTTCAGGATACTCACCGCTTCCGCCGGTGGTGCCCCATTCTGATCGTTTAGGATCTGGGCATACATCATCATCACATCGGCATAGCGAAGCAGTGGAAAATTATCCGGCCAGTCATAATGGCTAACGACGGAGGAAGCCGCACTTGGGTCAATAAATTTGTGGTAGAATGGGGTATGTCCTATGGTGGTATCGCCGACTTGAGTGTATGAAGTATCGATCGTGGCATTAAAACGCACATCAGTACTATCATAACTGTTCATCAGATCCGGTGAGATAGCCAACCGGGTGGCAGATGTAAAGCCACCATATGGAATAGAATCCGTTGATATATCACTGGGAATAATATAGACAGGATAATTGGTACCATTCCCGTTACCCCCCGGCGTGAATTCAACCTCAAACAAGAAATACTTGTTTTGGTTGGACAGCTTGAACATATCCGCATAATTCGGTGCAAAGTTGACATAGGTACCTTCCTGATTCATGATGTCTTTGAGCAGCGCTTTGGCATCATTCTCATGACTATTGTCCTTAAGCGGATACCCGGCCATCGTCAGGTACACTTTGGCGAGGATTCCTTCAGCCGCCCATTTCGTTACACGTCCCTGGTCGGCACCGTCATATGAAGGTGGCAATACCTTAATCGCCGCATTCATTTCAGAGATGATAAAACTGTAGACATCAGCCGGTTTCGACTGTCCAATTTTTATCCCCTCAGCCGGCGTGATCGTTTTCTTTATCAATGGGACGTTTCCGTAAATACGCACCAACTGAAAATAAGCGTAGGCACGTAAAAACCGGGTCTCGGCTGTATATTGTGCCTTAAGCGAGGGATCGGTGAACTTAACATTATTGATGCTCTCCAATACCGTATTGGCCCGGTTGATCATCCGATACAAATTTTGCCATACGGTATGCACAAGATCGGTACCATCCGGTGATACCGTAAACGTGGTGAGATCCCACCAGTCACGGTGTGCGTCATGGGTAACCCCGTAGAGGTTATTGGAACGGACTTCTGACATCAACAAATAGATGTTAACCGGCCAGCTATCCATTCCCGCATACACACCGTTCACTGCCTCTTTGATTTGAGACTGTGTTTGGTAAAAATTACCGACAGTCGCCGTATCGATTGGTTTCAAATTCAGCAGGTTTTTGCTGCATGAGACCAATGAAAATGCTAAAACTGCTATGAATATTATTCTCGTTTTCATGATCATCCAATTTTATCGATTATAATCCAAGACTTATTCCCGCGGTAAACGTTCTCGCCAGCCCGTATGAACCGTAATCCTCACCGTAGCTATTCGTGGCATCGGGATTATATCCACCGTAATAATGATCGTGGGTAAAGAGGTTCTGAGCTTCTATATAAATACGTGCCGAACGTAACTCAGGGATAATGTTATGAGGCAGTGTATACCCTAAGGTTATGCTCTTGATCCGCCAGTAGGTGGCATCATATAGCCAACGGGAATCATACAAGTGGCCCGTAGTTCCGAAAATACTGGGAGTATGGCCATCACCCGGGTTCGATGGTGAACGCCACCGGTTCCGCCAGCGGCCCAGGGCTTCGGTTGTTCTGCCCATTCCCGGACGGTCGATAGCACGGCCAAGAATGGAATAGATCTTGTTGCCGCCCTGTCCCTGGATCAGGAAGGAGAAATCGAAATGTTTCCAGGTAAAGCTGTTATTAAAGCCCCAGTTGAAGGTTGGATAACGATGTCCCATGAACGTACGGTCGGCAGTCGTGATCTTCCCGTCACCATTCACGTCTTTGTATTTAACATCACCCGGAATATTGGTCGACATGTGGGGACTATTATTCAGATCCTGCTGGTTCATGTAAACCCCGATGGCATCATACATGTAGAAATCGTAGAGCGGATGTCCAACCTGGATAATTTCCGTATGACCTCCGAAACCGGCATAAATCGGTGCATTCCCCGGTCCCAGTTGCAATACCTTGTTGTGATTAAACGAAATATTGAAGGATGAGGTCCAGATAAGCTGCCGTACAATCGGTTTTGTATTCAGGTCAAATTCGAGTCCTGTATTTTGCACTTTCCCGATGTTCTCCCAGCCGCTCGAATATCCGGTCGATAATGCCGTTGGGACCTGCAGCAATAGGTTGGAAGTAATTTTGTGATAGTAGTCAGCGGTAAGCTGAATCCTGTCATTAAACATACCCAGATCCAATCCGTAGTCACTCTCACGCGTCTTTTCCCATCCGAGATCCGGGTTCGAAAGAGAAGAAGGTCCGTATCCAACAGCCAGGTTTCCGCCGAAACTATAATTGTAAACTCCAAGAGCACCGTAAGGAGCATAGTTTGGAATACTATTATTACCATCTTCACCCCAACTATAACGAAGCTTCATGGTGTTCAGCCAGTCGAGTGATTTCAGGAATGCCTCCTGATCGAGACGCCAGCCAAGTGAGAAGGCCGGGAAATAACCCCATTTGTTAGCCGAACCAAATCGCGAAGAACCGTCCCTGCGGATACTCACAGAGGCCAGATATTTTTCATTATAGTTATAGTTGACACGTCCAAAGATTGATTCGAGTGATTCTTCCGATTCACTTGTTGAAGAATAACGTACATTCGACGTACTATTATTGATGGTAGTCAGCAGGTCGTTTGCAAATTGATTGTCGTTCTGATAAGAGCCGTTATCCTTAAGATATTCAAGTGAATAACCTGCTACGGCATTGATGTTGTTTTTTCCGAATGTTGGATTCCATGTCAGCAGGGTCTGAAACAGGTAATGATTTGAGTTTCCTGTACTGTAAGAACCGCTGCTTAAAGAGCCTGGGGCATGTTGGCCGGCCCAGTTACCGTGCGCTATCTCCGTCGGATAATACTCTTTATGCTGGGTACCATCATTATGCCATGAACCGGTCACTTCCAGATTCAAAGTCCGGTATAACGCGGCATTCAAATCCATTTTTGAGTACAGTTCCTGTCTTTCCTGCATATTAGTGGAATACATTTGGTAGGCTACCGGGCTTGTTGGCGAGCCTGCCCACGCGTACCTGTTATTTCCGCAACAGGCAGTATAAATACCTACACCTTTATCGGTTACCGGTGCAAGCGCCAGGACATGGTGTGATTCCCGGTCTTTACCATCAACATTCCCACCACCTTGCCAGGAGAGGGATGGAGCCAGTTCCAAATTGAGTCTTACAGCCTTGCTTAACTGTGCCGTTAAATTAGCTCTTGTGGAAAAACGTTTGAAATTGGTTCCAATGGCTATCCCATCCTGATTGAAGTAGTTTCCGGAAACCATATATCTCAAGTTATCGGTACCACCGGATGCCGACAATTGATAATTTTGAATGGGAGCGATACGATAGAAGGCATTCTGCCAATCAACATAGGTCAGGCTGTCTGTACCATATTTCCAACGCGGATCCGGCATGTAGCCTGGATTTATACCACCGAGTTGCTGTTCACGATAGGATACCGGATCGCTGGCTTTGTAATCTAATCCAAGACGGCGTCCACGCTGGACCCAAGCCGAATCTACCAGTTGCGTTTGCAGATTCTCCCACCCTTTTGGAGAGAGCAAATCTATTTTTCTGTTTAATTGCTGCGTTCCGTAATAGGCATTGAAACTGAAACGGGTCTGCCCTTTTCTTCCCTGTTTCGTGGTTATGATTACCACACCATTTGAACCGCGAGAGCCATATATGGCGGTTGAAGCCGCGTCTTTCAACACTTCCAGCGATGCGATGTCATTCGGATTGAGGTTCGTGATATTATCTACAGGTACCCCGTCTACAACATACAGAGGCTGGTTGCTGGCGTTAATGGAAGCCTCACCACGCACCTGTATTTGTAGTGCCGCACCAGGCTGACCGCTGACTTGACGAACCTGAACACCCGCCATCTGGCCGACCAGAGCTTCATCAATGCGCGCTACAGGCTTGTCCTGTAAATTTTGAGAACTCACCTGGCTTATACTACCGGTCAGGTTTTGCTTCTGCTGGCTCCCATATCCGATGACTACGAGTTGCTTACCGGATACGACCTTGGCGGCAAGCTTAATATTGATTGTATTGCGCCCCATAATTGGAACCGCTTTTTGCTTATAGCCGATATATGAGACCATCAGTGTATCTGATAAGGATGGCACATCGAGGCTGTAATGACCGTTTGCATCCGTCGAAACCCCGATCGTCGTGCCTTTTATGTAGACGTTGGCACCCGGCAGAGGATCACCCGTCTGTTGGTCAGTGACCTTACCATGTACCGAATTCTGCGCTACCGTTGTAATAGTGTTGTGCAACGAGGCTGCCTTTCCACTACGCGCCATTGCAGGAAACACACCAATGGCAAATGATACCATAAACAAGCATGTGACTTTACCGAGTCTATTCATCACAACCCGGCTGCCTGTAACTTCTTTCCGCATGTCTGTTACCTTGTTGTTAAAGTGAACTTTGTATCCTAATGTGTTCTATGAGAGAGAGCGGATGGTTATATCTACTTGGATTATCGAAATTTTTCTTCAATATGAACATTTGTCCAACCTTAACTTATCCTTATGTATAAATTTTACCGTCAGTTCGATATAAGAACCTGCTCATCTGCCACCATTTCCCGCTAAATCGTGAATTCTACCAGGCGCCAAACGCTCGTACCTCACGGAGATTCCCGATCAGGGTCGGGAAGGACGGGCAAAAGGGAGAGTGGTGTTGAATGCATCCTTTTGTCATCGTTTTTACCCCTATTCCTCATTTTTTATATCAAACTGTCGTTAGTTTATTGTTCCCGTTACAACTCAGGTACATAAATCACAACCCAATAAGACCTGATTGGTTTATTTGATAAGCATCATTCTCATGGAAACTGCTTCCCCGCCAACCTGTTAATATACCAGCCCCTTGCCATGCGGGATGCGTCAAATGAACACTGTATTTCCCCGGAAAACCCGAAATTTGTTTTACTGAGAATCCATGCACCGGAAGCCGCAGATCTCAATTACAATAGTCAATGTTCTTTTGAAGCCTGGTTATCGCTTCGGATAGGCAGTTATACACGCTTTGCCGTTTCAAGCCCAATAAGTCACATATTTCATCAGTTGAAAAACCCTCAAAATATTTCATATGAACGACCTCCTTCTGACGTTTACTCAGGCTTGAATAGGCATTTTTGATCAGGTTCGTTCGTCTGTTATTGTCATCCATACTGATGAGATAATCTTCTATATTTTTTCGGTCATCCGCCAGGTCGTCCACATATTGCTTGTTTCTGAGGTATCTGGATTTGTCCCGCTGAATATTCACCAGTACAACCCTTTTAAGAGAAAGCAACAGATAGGATTTAACGGAATGGACAGGATTTATTGATGTGCGATGCTCCCACATATACAAAAATAATTCCTGTATGCTGTCTTTGATCAACTCCTCATCACGTATTAAGCGCATCCCATAGCTGTACAGACTGGGGTAGTAGGCATGATAAATACTGGAAAGCGCTTTTTTATTGCCATCTAAGAAACTGGACCAGAGACGTATAGAAGGGTTCTTCTTTTCGCTTCTTATCGGGGGGAACTGTACCGTTTCAAACATGAACTACCTGTGATTTAATGGTTGAACTCGCTTGCACGCAGGCATCTGTAGAAGACACAGCGAGTTGTATATTTTCATGGACCATTGTTGACTGTAAACAGACACGCCTGTCAATCAGGGCGACACACCCGACTGTTTTCATGCTTCACTTTTTCACACACAAATTGGCGAGCACCCGTATATGTTACCGGTATCATAGTAATACCGTTCAAATCGCTTTCACAACCAACAATTCCATTTACCGCATCTAACCGCTAATCTAAAGTTAATGAACATATGTTCATTAACGAACTTATGATTATAAGTTAAAATTTTTTCCCCATATGTCAATACCATCCCCAATTTTTTTTATTAGTCTTGATGACGACTTTAAGCCTCAACAGGCCAATAAGTTAACATGAGAAAAACAACATAATCCGATAATCAGGACATAAATCTTTCCCTGATTTGCTGAATATCGCTATTACTGATAGGTACCATTTTCCCAATTGACCCGGCATCGATCAGCGACTGCGCACCGAACTCTGCAACCTCGAGTCGATCAAACGCCTGCAGAATAGTGCCACCTGTCGTAAGAATGGAGTCATTCCGAATAAGCAGCACCGGGGTCTCTTTGGTCAGGGACTTAGCTATTACATCAGATTCTCCAAACTGACTGCCATAGGGTACCATCTTTATATCATTCAACAGAAAATAGCTCTCCGGAATCGTATGTGTATCCATAGTTTTACCACTGACACAGAAGGCAGTTGCGTTTGGAGCCTGGGTAGAGATGATACAATTGATATGAGCGTGTCTTTTATATATCCGTAGGTGAATACCGACCGAACGACTTGGTTTCTTTTCCGCTTCTTTTAAACCATGATCTATCAAAACGAGATCTTCAGGTTTCAGACTATACCTGTTTGTACCATTTGGTGTTATGATAAATCTGTCACTATTAAGTCTTACAGAAACCGTCCCATAACTGCTTATCATCAGCTTTCGTTTGCAGGCCCTCTTCACATATGCGCATATTTCCTCCCGAACACGGTCTTCATCTGGAATCTGGTCTCTTGACTGCAACACTTCCATCTCATCCGATGCATTCTCATATCTGGCCAGTTGATTTTCGCTTAATCGATTTACCCTGCCAATCTGATGCGCCCTGATCAGCGTTCTTGCACAGAACTCCAGGGTTTCAAAACGCTGAAATGCCTGGTCAGAATCGTTACCCCCGACGACGGTTCCATGGTTTTCCATAACCAGACAATTAAAACCACTGCCAAATTCCCTGGCAATGCTTTCCCCCAATTCGCTTGTACCCGGAAGTCTGTAATTCGCATAACCAACCTGACCGCACACCGAAAGAACCTGTGGGATAACACTGGTATCCGGCTTCTTTCTGACTATGCTGTAGGAAACAAGAGCCGGTGGATGTGCATGGATAACCGCCCTGATATCGGGTCTGCTTTCATAAATGGCACGGTGAAATGGCAATTCCGATGACGGGGAATAATCGCCCGAAACCGTCCCATCCGAATGTACACATACCACATGTTCCGGCTTCAAATTCCCTTTGTCTAAAGCGGCCGGTGTAATCCATATATCCCCGTTCGACTCCCGTATGGATATGTTCCCTCCAGAAGTGGTGGTTAATCCACCTTCGTAGATTAGAGTCATTATACGGGCAATTTGATCACTTGCTGGCAGATCGTTATATAACATGTGCCCTGAAAATTATTTGGATATCTGATTCAAACACGATCTTTCGCTCGTGTCCCCTCTGATAAGAGTTGCTATACAATATAACCTGAGTTCCGGTTAAAAGATATTTCCCTACTGTAAACGTTTCACCTTAAGCAAACAACATGGAACAATGGAACACAGATGAAACGGATGACGCTCCCGAAGGGATCCGCCGCGGCGTACGATTTTCACGGACTAAAAACATGGTTCCCATTTATTAATCAGACAAACCCGGTTTCATCGCCTATCTTCTACAGATATCCTCTTTAAAAAAACGCCCACATCTCAGATGAGGGCGTTTTATTGATAACAGTTTCTGTTAATTGTTTACTGTTTGATATCTCTTCGTACCCACACATTATTTGAGGGATTGATGTCGGGCAGTTGTTTGTCCGGATCGACGATCACAGAATCCAGACGGCTGGAGGAATCATATTTGAAGGTCCATGTTCCTCCCCTTTGCCAGATTTCAACCGGCAGTTTTATCATACCGGATTTCCCGTTCGATTCAACGACTTTCACTTTTACAGACATGGGCAATTTCTGCAGGTTTTTTATTGTGATCAGCGAACCATCAGACGGATTATCATGCACATACGTGACGCCCGTCACAGCCTGGTCAACCAGCCATTTTTTGTAAAACCATCCTTTCCAGAAATAGTTGAGATTCTCACCCGCCGCATTGTTCATGGTACAAAAGAAATCTTTGGGTGACGGATGCTTGTAGGCCCAGCGGCGAATATACTGGCGAAAAGCGTAATCAAACCGCTTATGTCCAAGGATATATTCACGCAGCAGCACGAGTCCAAGTGCCGGTTTGTAATACTGCAGCGGGTGTCGCCATTTCGGATTAAGGACATCGGCACGCGTCATGATCGATTCGATATCCGGATTGGTCAGAATAGGCACAATCTCCCGGGCCGGATCTCCGCCTTTCGGAGCATACTCGCCGTCGCGCTTCGGGGCAAACTCTCCATGATTAAACCACTTGCTGGCATAGACATCGATAAACGTGTTAAACCCTTCGTCCATCCAGGCATAGCGCCGTTCGTTCGACCCGACAATCATCGGGAACCACTGGTGACCCAGTTCATGGTTGGTTACCATCCACAGTCCCTTGCCCTTGGCTGTTTGGTAACAGAAAACAATACCCGGATACTCCATTCCACCGACGGGTCCGGCTACATTAATGGCATTAGGCCAGGGATAAGGATACCAATGTTTCGAAAAAATCTCGATAGATCCCTTAACCATCTGCGTTGAGCGACTATAAGCGTTGGGTCCGGCCGAACTCACCGGGTAAAACGACATGGCCATCGCATGTCTGTTATCCGGGAGATTGATCCTCGCAGCATCCCAAATAAAATTACGGGAGGCCGCCCATGATACATCCCGGGTATTGTGCATCTTAAAATGCCAGGTGATCATCCCCTTATGCACAGGACGTGTCTCCGGTTTCCCGATCTCATCTTCGCCTACAATGGTCACGGTCTTGTCACTTCTTGAGGCCTTCTGTAAACGCTCCTGCTCTTTCTTTGTCAGCACTTCTTTCGGATTCACCAGCTCACCTGAACTGGCGACCAGCATGTTGGCGGGGACGGTCAGTTTATAATCATAATTACCGTATTCCAGATAAAACTCACCCATACCAAGA
>DATFNI010000223.1:0-11704 GCA_035266485.1 Balneolales bacterium | reverse complement strand
TAAATCACTTCTTGTATAACAAATAAGCATGTAAGTCCGTAAATTAAACGACCCCAATGTTAATCTCTCTGTTTGATCCAATCTCATGAGCCGGCATCTTCAAGCGGTGTTCTATGCAGTTCTATTGGTGTGTCTGTTACTACCAGGCATACTGCTGCCGGTTTTTGCCCAGGATTCGCTGACAGGAATGCCTTTACAACAGGGATCAACAGGAGTTCATATACAACTCTCCAATATGAGTATACCCGAGTCGATTTTGCCGGGGCACCTCGTTGGCCGGATCATCATAACTGAGACTGCTCAAACCACAACGGGTAGCCAATGGCATTATATGTTAATGGATGACGGGCAGGGCCATTTTTCACTCGACGATAGTCTTCTCGTGACCGCAGACAGCGCTCATTTTGATTATGAGACTAAGAAATCCTATTCTGTCACCATACGGGTTTTCAATGACCAGGGAGAATCGGCTGAACAATCTTTTACCATTGCGATCCGCAACGTCAACGAACCGCCGGAACACATTTCCCTAAGCAATACGAGGATCGCCGAAAACAGTCCTGCCGGAACTCCGATTGGTGCCCTGAGTGCGGTTGATCCCGACAGCGCCGATCACGTCCATTTTGCAATGATCGGCGACAGCGCCAATGCCCGGTACCAGATCGAAAAGGACCGGCTCGAGATCAAAGAGGCCTCATATTTCGACTATGAAAAACATCACAAAGTTTCCTTAACGATACGGGCCATTGATACGCATGGTGCTTATAAAGATTCTACTTTTACCATTTCATTGATTAATGAAGATGATCCGCCGACGGCCGTAAGCCTTGTGCCTGGAAGAGTGAAAGAGAATTCACCCAACGGGACCCTCGTTGGCCGGCTTTATACCACGGATGAGGATTCGGCTGATGCGTTTAAATACTCTTTAATTGATGACGCCGATGGGCGTTTTGCCCTTTCCGGAAACAATGACGCTATTGTGACCGCTGATTCTACGCGGCTGGATTACGAAGCGCATCATACATTTACGCTTCGGCTGCGTTCGACCGACAAAGGAGGCAAATCGGTTACCGATACGGTGCTTGTACGATTGGTCAACGTGAATGAACCGCCAATCATCACCGGACTTTATCCTGTGCAGACGCGTGAAGATACGCCGGCAGACACCCTGTGGTTTCAGGTAAGTGACCCTGAAAGTAAGCCAAACAAACTCTCGGCAAGCGTCAGCAGTCTGAATACCAGTGTCTTTGCCGATTCGGGATTGACGATCGGAGGGAAAGGCAGCCAGCGCTGGATCGTGGCCCGTCCCCTGCCCGATTCAAATGGTGTCGGTAAAATTCAGGTCGCGGTCTCTGATGGCCAGCTTGTTACAAATCAACTCGTCGATATCCGGGTAATCCCTGTCAACGATCCGCCTCGCCTGGTCCATAACGGTTTGCTAAAGCTCGATGAAGGTACAAGCAAGACCCTGACAAGTGCTGTGCTATCATATTTTGACGTTGATAATACGCCCTCTCAACTCCGTTACCAGATTATTCGTCTGCCGCAACACGGCCAGATTTACCGCGACTCCACGCGCCTTTATCAACATGATACTTTCACACAGGAAGACATCAATAAGCGACGAATCAGTTATACGCATGATGGGTCTGAAACCACAAAAGATCAGTTTACGCTTTCACTTACCGATGGTTCCGGTGCACACATCAATAACATCGTTAATCATATCAAGATCCATCCTGTCAATGATCCGCCGGTACTTTCCCAGTTGCCGCAGGTGGAAACCCTGGAAGACCACTTGTCTCCGGTAGTCTCCTTTACTGTATCAGACGCTGAAACACCGGCTTCCGATCTGAACCTAAAGGCCATTTCATCCAATCAGAGTCTGCTTCCCGACAGCAGCATTAAAATTACCGGGGTGGCACATTACCGGAATATCACAATGATGCCGGCGCATAACCAAAATGGAACGGCCAATGTTACGGTGATGCTCAGCGACGGCACGACCTATGTCACGCGTACCTTCCGCTTCACCGTGATACCGGTGAACGATCCACCCGTACTCTCGGACATCGGGGCCCGGCAACTTAACGAGGATGATACCCTGAAAGTGAAATTCGATGTGAGTGATGTGGATAACGCTACATCGGATCTGAAGACCTGGGTTGCATCAGAGGACGAATCTCTCATCCCTAAAAGCGGACTTAACGTTGTGGGAAATGGAAATCAGCGCAAGCTTATCATTATTCCCAAACCTGATCAATCCGGCAAGGCAAATCTGGTACTCTATGCCAGTGATGGCGATACAACCATTTCAGAGCCATTTAAGGTAACCGTCAAGCCCGTCAACGATCCGCCCGAAAAATTTGCCCTCTATAATCCCAACATCTATGTGGATGTCGACACACTTGCAATCACGTTTCAGTGGGAGGAGGCACAGGATCCCGAGCACGATCCCATCACTTACTCCCTTCATATTCAGGGTGAAAAGGTTGATACGACCATCAGTGATATTGGAACCACCCATTATCTGTTTACACAAAAGCATCTGCTTCAGGCCAATTCGGTTTACAAGTGGTGGGTGGATGCCTCCGACGGACATTCCAGCGTTTCCTGCTATATCCAACAGGAGTTTACGGCACCCAAAGTCCCATTGCCACCCCGGAAATATGAGCTCTTTTCCAATTATCCCAACCCGTTTAACCCAACCACACGAATAAAGTACCAGATACCCGTCACCTCCCATGTTTCGCTGGCCGTCTATGATCTGCTTGGAAGAAAAGTGGCCGATCTGGTTGACAAACAGCAATCTGCGGGAGAGTACCAGGTATCATGGAATGCTTCTGACCGAGCCAGCGGCATTTATATCTATCAACTTATTGCGTTGGGAGTCGACCACTCCCGGTACATACAGACCAAGAAAATGTTGCTCGTTAAATGATAAACCGGCCATTGTGAACGTTGTTCATTTACTGTCTGTTTCTAACATAAACTTAATTTTTAAAACAGTCAGGCAATGGATAACGAACAGATCATTCGGAAGCAATTGATCGAGAATCTACACGGACGAAATGCCCACGTCGATTTTGACGGCGCAATTGCAAATCTATCTGACGGCTTGTGGGGTGAAGCACCTGCCGAATTGCCCTATTCTGTCTGGCAGTTGGTGGAGCATATGCGGTTGGCCCAGTGGGATATCGTCGAATTCTCCGAAAATCCTGCACACGAATCCCCCCCGTGGCCGGATGGTTACTGGCCCGAAGAAAAAGCCCCGAAGAATTCCGAAGCACTACAGAAGACCATAAATCAGTTTCATACCGATTTAAATCGTATGATCAGCATGGTATCGGACTTTGATAACAGCCTGTACAAACCTTTTGCTCATGGCGATGGACAGAATCTGCTCAGGGAAGCTATGCTGGTTGCCAACCATAATTCTTACCATATCGGCGAAATTATCGTCGTCCGAAGGCTATTAAACTCCTGGCCGGCCTGAAAAATCTTATAAATGCTCTTAGCTATGAAACAGCCGTTACTACAACTGAATAACTAATAACTATAACTAAAACGGCAACATATTTAAGGGAGGCTCTCATGAAACGTTTCCCAACGTTGCTACTGGCTGTTGTGATTTTAATAGCCGGCGGCTGTTCAAAACAAGTATTATTAAAACCATCAGAACTAAAACGCCCCATCGTATTAGGCGATTTGAACTTACACCTCAGAAATTTTGCCCAGGACCCGTTTGATACGGATGATAGCTCGGTGCTCCTCATGGGAATGTGGCAGGATTACAATTCAGATATCACGTTGAATGACCTGCATTCACAACTGACACCTGATCTGAATAAAAAAGTAAAGTCACGTCTGGATACCGTTTTTGCTATCACAAAATACGACCTGGCCAAGGCTAATCTGAAGTTATTGCCGGCCAATACGCTTAAGGGCATATCATCTTACGACGCTTACGGTTATCCCAATGGAACCAATCTCAGGAAGCTGGCGGCGCGCAGCGGACATGATGTCCTGAAACTCACTGTGTACTTGTCTGCAGATCATCTCGACACCCATTCCCTGACGCTCAATGAATATGAGATTACCTACAGGCCGGAAGCAGTCGTGGATGTAAAATTGGTAAATCCACAGGGCAAGACCATATGGTCATCATTCGCGGATGAAACATCTCCCCGACTGATGCGCCTCCAGGACCAGGTAAACGGGAATATGAATATGCTTAATCTTGAAGAAGGTCCCCATTTAGCCGGTCTGGTTGATCAGGGACTGACAACGCTACTCAATGGACTTCCCAACGCGGCCTGATATAACTATTGCTGATGAATCTCCAGGGCTTTAAAAACCCTGGAGGTTTATTACTTTTCAGACTATGATATTCACTTCGTGCTCGAGCTGAATATCAAACTTATTCCTAACCTCTTCTATTATACGCTCCGACAGCTCAAAGACTTCGCGCCCGGTTGCCCCCCCGTGATTGATCAAAACGAGCGCTTGTCGGTCATAAACCCCAACATTTCCATAACGCCCGCCTTTAAAGCCACATTGTTCAATCAGCCAGCCCGCAGGCACCTTCATACCTTTCCCTGCTTTAAATCCCGGTATCCCTTCGTAATTCAAAGCAAGATCATGATACTGTTTTTCCGGGATGACCGGGTTTTTAAAAAAACTCCCCGAATTACCGATTTTTGCCGGATCCGGCAACTTGGATGTTCGGATATCCTCAACCAGACGGCTTATATCAGAAATAGTCGCTTTTCCCGGATCAATTCCCCTTTCCGATGCTGCCCGACTTAACGCGCTGTAACTGAGATTCAGTTGGGGTTTTTTAGTTAAGCGAAGAGTCACCGACGTGACCAGGTAGCGGTGTTTTCCCCCGTTTTTAAAATAACTGTCGCGATAACCAAAGTGACATTCCTTTTTTCTGAATCTTTGGATGCCGGCTGTCGTCAAATTCCATGCATCCAGGTGATCGAATACGGATTCCAGTTCTACTCCGTAGGCACCGATATTTTGTATGGGTGCTGCCCCAACCGTGCCCGGTATCAGCGTGAGATTTTCAATTCCACCGTAACCATGCTGCACGCAAAACCGAACCAGGTCATTCCATATCACTCCGGCTCCTGCGGTTACCAACACTTGCCGGTCATCCACGTCGTCAACCTTTATGCCATCTATGGCCATGTGAATCACAAGACCATCAAAATCATGGAGAAACAGCACATTACTCCCTCCCCCGAGCAATAATCGCCGATGATCCCGGAAAAGGACGGAGTCAAATAACTCTTCCAGGTCATTATCCCGGCGAAGATGGACAAAATAACGGGCTGCAGCTTTTACACCGAATGTGTGCCAGTGCGATAAGTCTACATTTTCATCAATGTGGATGCTCATGGGATACTTTTGTGGCAATACGTGTATCCGAAGATAGAAAAATTGATGAGCTAATTAAATGACGAATGAGAGAAGTGCTGACGGAGAGATAAAATCCGGATTAATTAAAACCCAGATGATGTTCAACCCGCTGTATCAGTTCATTAAAATCAAGAGGCTTGAGAAGATATTCAGCGGCACCCAGGCCCAAAGCCCGTTCGGCGGTCTCGGCATCGGAATAATTGGTTATTACAATGACAACAATATCAGGTGATCTTTTTTTGAATAACTTTAATAGCTGAAGACCGTCAACATGAGGCAGGCAAAGATCGGTTATCAGCAGATCTATGGGATTTTCTTCGATTATTTGAAGGGCTGTTTCAGCGTCTTTTGCCAGCAAGCAATGGAACCCTTCTTCTTCGAGAACAAGAGCAAGAGTACTGCGGATGGTCTCTTCATCATCGACAATAAGTATGGTTTTGGGTGTAACTTGGGCTGCCATAGCAGTTGCTCCAGGCGTAAAAGACAAATAACATTTTTGAAGGGGATCTTTAAATTCGCTCTACCACCGAAGGATCCCGAAGTTGGGATACCTTCGGGGTAAAGCGATTCGGATCATACGAGGAGAAGTATCTTCAATCGGAAGAGTACAGCCGCGGAACAGGGCCCCGCGACTGTCTTTCTATATCAACTATTAGAAGCCGATAGCTGCTTCAAGCATGAGGCCGTGGAATTCCCCGCCGTTGTAAACAGAGGCGTCAGCAAATTTCTTATAGTTCTGACTTACATATTCAACCTTGGCAAGGATATTTGGGGTCATGAACCAGCCGCCGCCAAATTGAACGCGGTCGACTGACGAGGATTTATTGGGGTTTCCACTGCCGGAAACTGCCAGATAACCTTTGACCGTGTTGTAACGGGCTGCAAGATATACTGAATTTGAGACGAAATATCGGGCATCGATAGCATACTGCTGTACGTTGTTACCGGTCGTCATCTCTTTGGTCGTTTCAATAACTCCGAAGAGGTTCAGTCCGCCTACCTGGACATAGGGGTTGATCATGAATGAGGTGAACCCATTATGGAAGGCAGGGTGAACACGGCCGCTGAACGGGTCGCCTGAAACGGCATCGCCCATGATATTGTAGTAGCGGGAACCTGAACGGTCACCTGCATACAAGGCCTGATACCTGGCGTCGTGGAAGATGGAACCGGTCAGTCTGATTCGGGCATCATCACCAACCTTGGAGTCATAGCCTAATTTAGCATAGATGCCGGGACGGCGTCCGTCTGGGTTGGAAACCTGGGGATGTTCCCCTGCTTGTCCACCGGCATAGCCTAACATCCCAATGAAGCCTTTATTGAATACATAAACTTCGGCACCGTCCATAGTGGTAAACGAATCCATCAGGTAGTTGCCGACCAGGTCGTTGTAGATGGTATTCGCATTGTCGGAACGGAGGAAGTGGGTATCACCGTAGTTGATCTCCATATCACCAATTTTGATGGAGACGTACTGCATAATATTATCAATGACATCGCTGTGCAACATCGGGAGAGCATCGACGCGCAGATAACCGCCTTTTACCCATGTTTCATTGTGGTGACGGGAAGAAAGATAGGTGGTCAAATGCAAACGCATGCCCTGAGCAAGCTGAGCATCCAAATAGAGATTAGCCGTCGGCAGGTTAAAGCCGTTGCCTATAGGGGTCAGAGCATACGTTGTTCCTGTGGCTGGATTTATGCCAGCCGTTTTTTCAAATAAGTCTTGCCATTGTTGGGTCAGGCCAGCTCCTACATACATTTTAAAGCCGTCGTACTCGTAACCTTTTTGGTCCTTATTTGGGGTAAACATATAGATGCCACTCTGATCAATAGGGCGGTAGTACTGCAGTTCCTTTTTATACTGAGCATAGGCGCCGTTAAACAGGCCGCCAAACAGTAGCAGTGCAAGTGTAGTTCCTAGTATGTTCTTTAAAGTTTTCATCGCTTATTTCTTTTTAAATGGTTCAAATGAATCCGGATCTACTGATTATCCCGCAAGTTTCCGGGATTTCTTTTACGCTTAGTCCGTTAACTTTAAGGACGAAATCCGCGTAACCGAATTACACTTGCCTACTTTACAAATGCCGTGCCAAAGATTAGGAAACAATCAGATTTAATCTAAAAGCCGTATTTAAGATCTTTAAGACCTATTTATTTTTTAAAACACGCAATCTCATGGCTAACAGACTCAACAACAACTATTGCACTGCTGCAATACCACTCATTAAATCCATTGCATTCTTGCAAAAGCGTACGAGTCGATCTTCTGAGCTTGTATTTTTCTCCCCAAAAAATATTTCATCGAAATCTGTCTCAAAACATCATATTAAAGACTGTTTTATCTTTTTTTAAAAAAATTTGAAATTTTAACTCACTTTGGAACGGTTCTTGTACGTTACCAAATATGAATATGAAACCCGGTACTAATAAAAATCTTAAAACAATGCGCACTCAAAAAAATATCTATCTGACTTTATTAATAACCCTCTTTTTAGGTGTAGGTATTACTTTAGCACAAAGCAACGATTCCAGCCATTATTCAATATTAGCTGACAGCAGCTCCTTTACGGTTAATGGCAATTCTACACTTCACCACTGGTCGGCCAAGGCCGGACCAGTCGACGGTTATTTCGTTTTACCAGATGCGATCTGGTCAAACAGCAGCAGCTCTGATGTCTCATTCTCAGAAGGCCAGGTTGACGTCAAGTCAAAAAGCATTGATAGTGGAGAAGGCGGGATGAACAAGAAAATTTATGGCGCCATAGACGTCAAGAAATATCCCGACATTCAATATTCACTGGAAAATGCCAAAGTCACCTCTGAACGCGACAGCAGCGGCATTGCTCTCCTGCAATTGCAAACCAGCGGCAAACTGACCATCCATGGTGTCACTAATGAAGTGACTATTCCTGTGAAGGCCGCCGTTTCCGGCAGTAAAATCGTCTTTACCGGAGCAAAGGATCTGAAAATGACCGACTTTAAAATCAATCCTCCAACCGCTCTTTTCGGTACCATTAAGGCTGATGATGCAATCACCGTTTTATTACATGTTGTTGTCACAAAGTGATTTATAAGTTATTGAAATTTTAACGAAAAGAGTCCGTCGAAATACGTTTTTCAATGGACTCTTTTTTGCACAATATTCTAATTGGATTTACTTTATAGTGATATAGTTGAAGATTAACGTGGTACAGCCCCACTTATGAATTCTGGCATTCGCTATCTAAAAACAACCCTGTGTCTTTTATTCCTGTCGCCCACTATCGTCCTGCCGCTTCATGCCCAGGCACAGCTGGCGGGCAACGACACGACATACACCATTACGAAAGCAAGGATCTGGCTTGAAGGAACGACAAACATCAATCGCTTCAGTTGCCAAACCTACGATGCTGACGGAATGGGTGGTCATAACGAAGCTCTCGAAATGGCAGATAGCATCCTGAATGTCAGTTATTCTCCAAAAACCAAAAACGTAAACAACTCACTTCAGGGTTGGTTAAAGGTTGGAGTCTCTTCACTCGACTGTGGGAATAAGCACATGAACAAGGATGTGTATCACTCCCTGAAATCCGATAGTTTTCCCAATATTTTCTTCACTCTTGAAACCGCTACACTCATCAAACCCGGACTTACCCAAAAAGATCCGTTTAAAGTGGAAACCACAGGTGAATTGACGATAGCAGGTAAAACCCGGGAGATCAAGGTCGTTGCCAGGGGTTACCGGTTAAAAAAAGGTTGTTTCCGTGTTCAGGGCAGCAAACCTATATTGATGTCCGATTACAACATTAATCCCCCCTCTCCCTTCTTTGGAATCGTTAAGACCAAAGATCAAATAACCGTTCATTTCGATCTGATCGCGACACCGGTGTCTGTTACCCATTTTGCAAGTGCCGATGCCAAACCGGAATGCACCAGCGGCGTGGATTTGCGACAATGAGTGATACTAACAACCACCGACTGATTGACTAGAACTCTACTTTATCTGGTACTTCTCCATCTTGCGATAGAGCGTGGAGGGATCGATGCCCAGCCTGCGTGCTGCTTCGGACCTATTGCCATTCAGCATCGAAAGTATGTGGATAATGTGACGTTTTTCAAACTCGGCCAGGCTATCATCCAAATTCTCAATACCAAAAAGGTCGCTATTGCCTGTCGTTGATGTGTTACTGTGCTGAAATCCTACCGGCAGGTCTGATTTTTGGATATAATCTCCTTCGCACAGCAATACCGAGCGTTCAATAACATTCTCAAGCTCGCGCACTTGCCCCTTCCACTCATATTGCATCAGTGCTTTCACGGCATCGTTGTCGATGCCCTTTATCCTCCGGTGAAACTCCCGGTTATATTTATTCATGAAGTGCCTTGCCAATAACGGTATGTCTTCTTTCCGCTCACTCAATTCCGGGAGGCGAATCTCTATGATATTCAACCGGTAAAATAAATCTTGACGAAAATTTCCTTTTTCGACCTCTTCTTCAAGGTTCCTGTTGGTTGCCGCTACAATCCTCACATCCACCTTCACAGCCGTACTTGATCCCAAAGGCTGGATTTCTTTTTCCTGGATCGTCCTTAACAGCTTAACCTGGATATGTTCCGGTATCTCACCGATTTCATCCAGGAATACGGTACCGCCGCTTGCTTCTTTAAACACACCCTCATGATTGCTGACTGCTCCACTGAAAGCGCCCTTACGGTAACCGAACAGCTCAGATTCAAACAGGTTTTCAGGAATGGCGCCACAGTTAACCGGGATAAATCGTTTATCCGCCCGGTTGCTGTTAACATGAACGGCTCGCGCCACAAGCTCTTTACCGGTGCCGCTGCGTCCCGTGATCAAAACATTGGTGGTAGTACCGCTCACTTTACGAATAAGGTCGAAAACCCCGTGCATGGCGTCGCTCTCGCCTATAATATCATAGAAATTATACTCACGACCGATCTGTTCCCGCAGATACTGATTTTCAAGTGCCAACGCCTTCCTCTGCAGCAAATGCTTCAGGCGTAAGATCACTTCATCGAAATCAAGTGGCTTAAGCAGGTAGTCGGATGCGCCCATTCGCAGGGCCTGAACGGCAGTTTCAACAGACGCATAAGCGGTTATGAGCACAACCAGTGTCTGCGGCGAACGTTGCAGCGTCTTTTCCAGTAGTTTCATCCCATCGATGACGGGCATCTTGATGTCGCTGATCAGAACATCCACATCCTGGTCCATGATCATCCTGAGGGCTTCCTCTCCGTCAGCGGCAGTGTAGCTAATGTAACCCTCTTCCTGGAGCACTGTCGACAGGCTGTTACGAATTTCCGGTTCGTCGTCAGCTATTAAGATCGTTCCCGACATGTTGTAGCGTTTTTTCCTTTACTGGTAACCTTATTGTGAATGTTGTCCCTTTATTAACTATTGAATCTACGGAAATATCTCCACTCATCCGCTTTATGATACCATGACTTACTGACAATCCAAGACCGGTCCCCTTTCCGACTTCTTTAGTCGTAAAAAACGGTTCAAAAACTCTGTTCCTGATTTCAGGCGAAATGCCGCAGCCATTGTCATTGACTCTGATTTGCACGTAATCGTCAATGGATTCGGTGACAATAGCAATATGTTTGTCATCACACTCGGCGACAGCATCAACTGCGTTCAGCAATAAATTTACCAGCACCTGGTGAAGCTGATCGGGAACACCCATCGTCGCCGGGAGTCCCGGCTGGGTATCGATAACGAAATCGATATTACGTGTCCTCGAATCATGCTTAAGTAATCCCACCGCCGACGTAACCAGTTCATTAACGTCGGTGCTGCTTCTGTTAATAAGTGTCGGACGCGAAAAATCGACCAGATCCCGTACGATCTTAGTAATCCGGTAAATATGCTCACGAATCTTGGAGAGATTCTCGGATAGGAACACATCACTGGTACGTCGCTGCATCAACTGAACCAGGGATGAGATGGAGGTGAGTGGATTGCCAACTTCATGAGCTATGCCGGCAGCCATATGTCCGACGGCCGCCAGCCTTTCGGAATGCTGCAGCTGCTGTTCCCGCATGCGGTCGTTTGTGATGTCGCGCATTATCTGGGAACGACCTATAACCTCACCCTTATCATCCTTTATGGGCGATTCCGTCAACTGTACAAGAATCTTTTTCCCGTCCTTGTGAAGCCTATCCGTCTCATAATTTCTTACATAGCCATCCTGTCTTATACCGTCAGCAATGCACAGAAGTTCATCTTTGTCTAATAACTCCCGGGGTATTATCCGGGCCTGATTCTGCCCGA
>DATFNI010000222.1:0-6907 GCA_035266485.1 Balneolales bacterium | reverse complement strand
TAAGGCGTTGCCGCCCGCAGTTCCGTCCGCAACCTGGAAACGGGTGACATCCAAGTTAGGCATCAAGTAGGTGTAATGCAAAAACGAACACGTCAATCCCTGTTTCTTCTTTTTCTTATTCTTGGAATAGGGCTTCCGGGATTGATTGGGATATTCGTTGTTCAGGCCCAGGTTTCGGATGGACAGATTGAATTAATTGAATCGATATTTCAGGGCGCCTCTACACCCTCCCCGACTCTTACAGGTACTCCGCTTCCATCTCAAACTCCGGCTGGATCACCATTAAGTAGTTCTGTCTCACCTTTTGGGATTTCCCCTCTCGATATATTTGCCTTCATTCAAGCTCCAAATGGATATGTTCCACGCCCGTATGTGATTCTCACTGCTTTTGCCTCGATTGCTCAATCTGAATCAGTGGTTATCAGAGGTTATATTGATTCGAAAGAGATTATCTGTACAGAATCACCTTGTATTGTATATCTCGACAGTGGTGGTGCAAGAATTATTTTCCGTGCCTTTACGAGTACTGGTGAGAGTAGTGAAGAAGTTATTTCTTCCGTAAGCGTTACAAACGATGCGCAAGGGTATCGCGTAACGATTGACTCCATTAGTCAGTTTGAATCTTTTGTCGATTCCTGTGCTCTTACATGGGGCGTAAAAGATGAAGAGAATGCCAGCTGGGATTCCTTCGTTCAATTTCCATACCAGATTAATACACAGAAAACCCTGCACACGCTTGCACGGAATTTGATCCTGAACGGAATTGTAGATACCAGTGCCTGTACCTCCGGCGGGTTAAGCATAGGTCTGGATTGGCCAACGGCCTGTGGCCTTGAAACAGCTACCAGCAAGATGATCGAATGGCAAAATCAATACGACGATTATATTTGGCTTGCGGGAAAGGAAGATGGCATTCCTCCCAAGATATTGAAAACGTTGATCGAAGTGGAGTCACAGTTTTGGCCGGGTAACTCACGATTTTATCTTGATGAGATTGGGCTGGGTCAGATCAATCAACTTGGTATAGATGTTCTTTTGAGAAAAGACTCGTCTCTGTACCAGGAAATTTGCCCGACAGTACTTGGTGATGACTGTACCATGCCTTATGTAAGTCTCTCCGATTCGCAGCAGGATGCGATCCGCGGAGCCATTGTTGGTTCCATAGATGCAACTTGTCCCACGTGTGATAACGGACTTGATCTTAATGTGGCGAAAGATAGTATCTCTCTTATTGCAAGATTGTTGAGGGCAAACTGTCAGCAGGTAGATGATATCCTTGGTATGCCGTATAAACCTGACCCGGATGCGGATGCCGCCACAGCCACAGCTGCCGTTGCTACAATTGCAGCAGGAGGCAGCGGGCCAGGTGCCGACTACGAAGATTATTGGCGGTTTACTTTCCTGGCCTATCATAGTGGGATTAGTTGTTTTCAAAATTCAGTCAATAACACGCGGAAAGCCGGATTGGAAGTTAACTGGGAAAATTTAGAGACACAATTAGATTGCAAGGGTGGCGACGATTATGTAAATGGCGTTTTTGACAACCTGTTTGCATTTGATAACTATTTGTATCAAGCTGTTGATACTGACAGGGTATTGGCTGAGCCGACGATCGTTGCCACCCGAACGCCTGTCCCAACGCCGACGGTGTATATCTCATCTGCAACAGTGAAGGTTCAGGCGTATGTCGATAGAAATGGTAACAATCAGCCGGATGAATCTGAGTGGATTGATGGCATGTCTGTATTGTTGGAGACATCAAACAATGATGCAATTACCAAACGGACAGAAAATGGCGTTGTAGTGTTCGATATGTCCGGGTATCGACCCAAACTTGATATCACAGTCAGCCTGCCGGGCTTGTATCGGAGTGAACATTTTGTATTACCGGAAACAGGCGAGAAGGTGATCACCTTTAAGTTTGATCAGCCTACGCTTCCAACAATCCTTCCTTAAAGTAGAGTGTATGTTATGGCAAAGAAAAAAAGAAAAAAAGATGCAACCGATCTTCCTCAGGAACTGGTAGATAGTATTGCAATGAACATTGAAGAGCTTTCTGAGCAGAGCGAAGAGAAATCGGTGGAGGAAAAGGCTTCTGAAACCGAATCAGTTTTGAGTGAGTCTGAAGCGACTTCGGATGATGCAGGTTCAGATGTAGAGCCTGACGCTGAATCCATTGAGACGAATAATGTAAATGATGCAGTGGAGGATGTCCCACTGGAGGATGAAGAACTTTCATCGGATGATCTCCTGGATGATGTGCGTCAGTCTTTGATCGATGAAAATGCCAAGATTGAGCAAGAGAAGAAACCAAGCTGGTGGCAGAAGCTTGGGGTAGGCAAACGAAAAACCAGGAGTTCGGAAGAATCGATTCCGGATGTTGATATTCCAGATGAAGTTGATATTATTGAAACCGCGAATGTTGAAATTGAGGCAGACGATCAGGATGATGCCGGTGAATCGATCGATGATTTGATCGAGATGCTGGAGACAGAGGAAGAAGAAACGTTTCCTGAGATTGAGACAGACCTGGTCGCCGATACTATTCAAGTTGAGGAAGCAAAGCCTGAACCTGAGAAAGTTGATGTTGGGGAATTAAAGAAACGAGCCTTCAGCGGCAGTACACCAGATGATCGGGACGAGAATTTTAGCGAAGTCCGTGCCGTGGCACTGGAAGGCGGTGAAGAGGTTTTTGTAGAGGTTGAGGTTAAAGCAGAAGACCAGGTTGAAGATCGAATCAAATCTTTTGAAAATGCGCTTAGACCTTACAGGCGTTATATTAATTTCGGCATTGCGTTTATCGGGCTTGTCGTGATCGTGGCTACGTCTTTGTTGTTTTACGGTGAGTATAAACGGGGATTACCTCCGGAACCTACAAAGGAAGTTTCAAATCTGCCGTATCCGGTCATATTGAATATTCCAGGTGGTTTGTCTTTTAATCTTGGACGTGGAAGTTTGGACAATGGCAGATGGAATCCGCGGGGACCGGAATGGCTTGAAGGAACCGAGATTTGCCGTTGGGTTGCGATTCCATACAGCCGTCAACTGGAAGCTGTTGTCCGTACATTGACACGGGATGACCAACTCGAGCTTGTAATGAGCAACAGTGACGTCATCGGGTATGATGTATTTGCAATTACCCAAATGAGTATTGAAGATATGCAGAATGTTTCGTCGAACACGCCATGTTTGTTGTTGGTGTTGGCAGATACGAAAACTGATACACGTTGGGTTGTTACATCATACCCCTAACTGGGAAGGAGATCATTATGGATAACGTTACGGTCCTTATCATTGATTCTGATGAAGCCAATCGGCAGTTCCTGATGCAAATGTTACAAAAAAAGAATTATGAGGTAAGGCAGGCGTCGTCCGGGGCGGAGGGGATTAAGATGGTTGATGAAGAACCGCCGAGTTTGGTCGTCTTTGACACGACCCTTCCAGATATGAATTCATTGGAGTTGATCGAACGCCTGCAGCAAAACTCTAAAATAGCGGATATTCCATGTGTGGTGTTGAGCAGTAAGTCTGACCCCGATGAAATGCGGGCATGTTTGGAGGCAGGCTGTGCTGAATACTATGTCAAGTCTGGCATGGTCATGATGACTTTTGTGGATGCGATCCCCAAGCTCCTGCTCGAAGGCAAGCGTTTACGCAAGAAAAGAGATAAAGGATTTTTGTTTGTTTATTTGAGCGCAAAAGGGGGGACGGGTACTTCGTCTGTATGTGCGAATATTGGCATGAATATGGCGGGGAATCAACCGCAATCACTTGTGTCCGTGGCAGACCTGGTGCTCCCGATGGGTTCCGTTGCGTCTATTGTAGGCGCGGATGAGGGCGCATTTAATCTGGTCGAAGTTGCAGATCGCGCTGAGGATGAAATCACTGCGGATTATTTGAAAGAGAATCTGCTTGTACCGCCGCAATGGTTATTTCATCTTTTGCCGGGTGCGCCTTCACCTGAGGCTGCGATCAATTTGCAGGCTGGGCATATTTCCAACATTGTCTCTTCGCTGCGAAGCGCATACGATTATGTGCTGGTCGATTTGGGAAGGTCCCTTTCGAGAATCAGCCTTCCCTTAATCCAGGAGGCGGATCTGCTCGTGTTGATCCTGAGTACGGATTTGAGTACGGTCAACCACACGCAAAAATTATGGCATTATCTGCAGGCGCAGGGTGTCACCTCTGACCGTGTCTATTCGATCCTTAACCGTGCTGTTGGTTTGGAAGGACTTACCAAGCCAGAGGCTGAAAAGATTCTAGGGCTCGATATTAATTTGATGATTCCCTATATGATGGGGAATTTTACTCTAGCGAACAATCAGCATACGCCGATTAGCGTCAAGTTCCCAACAGACACAGCCAGTATTGTTCTGAAGCAGGCTGCTGTTGAGATGTCGCAAAAAGTTATGAAGTTACAGGAATCAACATAGAACACATATATGCCGAGTTTCAAAGGTATTACAGTATCTGTCCTGTATTTAGTGGAGGGGAGCCTGGCTGAGGCATGCGCCATGTAACTATTCGTTTGTTCATTCGTCCTGAATTTGTACCCGCGTCGAATCAGACGTTGGTGTGAATGTGTCTGGAAAACAGCAATAGGTAATTCTGGGAAGCAAGGACCCAGGGACGAAATCTGGTCGCAAAACCCTTTTGGGTGTAGTCCCTGGCGAGCAATAGCGAAACCGACCCTTGTAAATATTGGGTCGGCTTTGTTGTTTAATGGCCGGAATAATATTACCGAAGGAACTAATAGTAAATGATTGAAAGTAATCTTATGAAGAAATTTAAATATTTTGATCGTCGCCGCGGACAGGCAATTGCAGAATTTGCGATCGCTTTGCCCATTTTACTGTTGATATTGGTCGGTCTTTTTGAGGTAGGCAGGATGGTGTTCATTTATTCTGCCGTGACGAATGGCAGCCGCAATGCCGTTCGTTACGCATCTGCAGTAGGGGAGGGTAGCGACGGACTTACGAAATATAACAACTGCGCAAGGATCAAGGAGATAGCAGAGAACTCGGCTTATCTTGCGCCTGTCACGAGCGTTGTGATTACGTATGACGATGGCACTGGTGTTGCTCTCTCTGGTGATTCGAATTGTGATGTGTGGACTTCAGGATCGGTTGATACCGGCATAAGCGTTTCTTCGGGAGATCGTGTAACCGTTGAAGTTACTGCACAATACAAACCCATGGTCAGCTTAATCCCTTTTACACCTCGTGACATAGTGTCTAAGAACTCCCGAACGATTTTTGGGATTATTGATCTTCCATAAGAACTTTTCTTAATTAATAAGGAGCAATAATATGAAATCAAAATTATTTACCGAGCGTGGACAGGCTCTGATAATCATCGCGCTTGCAGCAGTGGGTATATTCGGTGTTGTGGGGCTTGCCATTGATGGTGGAGCTAAATTTGCCGATCAGCGCCATGCCCAAAACGCAGCGGATACCGCTGCGTTGGCGGCAGCTTATGCAAAAGTGGATACACTAATTGCCGCTGATTCGGATCCTACAATAACAACTTCGTCAGCGCAGTGTGACAGTGGAAATATGGTCGGTGCATCGGATGACTGCGTTGCGCTGGTTCTTGCCGGACGGGACCGGGCCGGGAGTAATGGGTATGATGGTTTTACAGACAATACCATAGAGATCTATTCTCCCCCGCTCAGTGGACCGAATGCCGGAAACGCAAACTATGTGCAGGTGATCATCACTTCCGATGTAAATACAACCTTTGCGCGCGTTATTGGCGTTCAGCAAACGCACAATACTGTCCTGGCAGAAGGTTCCATCCGGCATGGTGGTGATCTTGCCGATGGGGCTATGATCATTTCCTATGACCCGGATCCAAATTGCAGTGTCAGCGGAACGGGTGGTTATAGTGTGTCTGTGAGCGGTAGTAGCACTGTTAATTTGAATGGCGGAGGTATATTTCTCAATTCGGATGAAGTCTGTGGTTTTGTAATACCGAATTGCGCTGACCTCAATATATATAGCGGAACGATCAACTCAGTCGGAAATAATATTGATTTGGGGGCTTGTACATTAAACCCTCCGGTGACACCGATCACAGGCCAAGATCCGGTTGCCATCCCGGATGAAGTTTACTGGCCGAAAGTACCACCTGAATGCAGCCAGACTCCAGATCCAGCTGTAAAACTTGGCGAAATTATCGTGGGCACTAAGACAGTAGAAGAATGGCTTATTAAACCTGGCTACTATGAGACTTTTCCTCAAGCGGCTCTCGTTGCCAATAAATCACGCATTTACATGAAATCAGGTGTTTATTGTATTGATCCCGGTGGGCCTTCTCATGATTTCGACCTTAGTTGGAGCCCGGTTGACGCCGCTGTGTTAAACGGATCTGTAGAGGACGACCCTACCAAGCCCAATTACAATAAGTATCATGCCTACAATCCTGACGGTGTCACACTCTACATTAAATCTGGTGGTGGTTTCTCTATCAATTCGAATAACCCTACCTACCTTGACGCTTCCACTTCAGGCGATTATCAAGGTTATTTGATTGTTCAGGAAGGGAATCCATCGTCCATTGAGAGTTGTAATATCACTGGTGGCGCCGACCTTCATATCAACGGCTTGATCTTTGCGCCTTATTGTGACACAACGATTAATGGAGGCAGTGATCCCACCGCCGAAATTAATGCCCAGCTTGTCGTTTGGGATATAAAAATCAATGGAACTACCACAATCAACTTTAATTATGACCCGTCTAATAAAGTTGTAATTAAAAGCCAGGTTGGCTTGGTGCGATAGAAAACAATACTGAGGGCAGACACAGGTAAGAATGTGCCTGCCCCATTACTTTAAATAAAAAAATTATATTGGGAGATCAATGTGGCAAAGAAAACCGGCAAATCAAATGTACCAGGAATATCTGA
>DATFNI010000221.1:0-2600 GCA_035266485.1 Balneolales bacterium | reverse complement strand
CACAAACGACAGGCCCTTCTCATCTACCGTCATCCTGGGCATCATAAGAACAAGCGCACCAAAAAGAATCAGCAGCATGAAACTTACGACAAGCAGACGGCCCGTGTTATTTTCGACATCCAGTACAGCCGGCGTGCCCTGGATAACTTTGATGACTATGAGTAAGAACAAGTACAGTTTTACAGCACCCAATACCCATTCACGCACATCAACAATACCAAGAGATTCGAGAAGACCAAGATGTAGAGTAAAATCGCTGATCCAATATGAAAGGATGATGAGTATTGCGAATATTGTTAGTACAGCCTCAAACCAGCGTTTCTTCAAGAATGAGACGCGTCTCGATGTCAGAATTACCCTCAGAACAAAGAAAAATACGAAGCCATGAAGCAAACCGATTTCCAAGACCTTGTTCCACTCCCGGATATCGTAACTGAGCCGGAACCCAAAAGGTATCACAATCGTCAGGAAAGCGATCAATACCAAAATGAATGAGACAGTTTTCAGATAGGGCTCTACTTTCAGGTTTACTTCGTAGAGCTCGTCTTCAATATTCTGTAGGGCAAGCCCGTAGTCCCTCTTGTAACGTTTGCGGTAATACCTGAATAAAACCTTTAAAATTTTCCAGTAACGGCTAATTTTCATATGAGTCAATATAACGAACACTTAATGATTTACCGGAGCGGTCTTTCGAAGCAGCGTATCTATCTGATTTTAACGATGCTAAAAAGCCGCATACAATACTCTTTCTTCAATCAATATTTTACACGATTCGACTGCATTATCTGAATTGCCCTTCTATAAACCCTGTTCATAAGAAGATGATTGTATATATACCTAATAACATTCTAATGGCAACACTCGTTGTGACGCATTAACTTCCTGTGGTAAGGGGGCGACATTCAAACGTAAAATATTTATATAACCATTCAGGAACGGAAGATCCTCATTGGTATACATAAAGCAATAATTTATTTTGTGATTCGGCAAAAAGTACATTCAGCAATCGAAATTGAGGTTCAGGGTTATAATTTTTTCCCAGGATGAGGGAGATTAAATTATCATTGATAGAACCACCAACAACCATTCAGGGCCGTTTTTTGCGAATTTTTTTGCTGCCCATGCTTGGTGTAGGCTATTTTTTGATCGGGCTGTCCGACTCGATCTCCCTGCATAATAAAGGTCATTGGCTGGGAATTCTCATCACCCCTTATTTCTTTTTTGCACTGGCTCTTGTACTGCAGGGATATATCCTCAGTTATTCCGACAGAAATAACTATATCATGTTCCGTAAAGAGTATATCATCCTTAAAAAGCCATTCCGGCGGAAAAAAATCATCCCCACAGATCAGGTCCGCGACATTTATCTCACTAAAGAGCATGTAGCTATCAAGCTACACACCCTCGAAAAAATCGAAGTCAAATACTTCCTGACATTTGAACACATAGAAATGTTCAAACAGGCGGTATCCGAATACCTGACCAGGGACATCTCTTCCCGCCCCTCTTCCTCCTCTGTGAGTTATTCAAACATATGATCTTTGAGTATCAAAGATATCCTCAATATTAACATGGCATTGACTATTTCTTGGCCTGCTGCCCCTCATCACTCTTTCGCAGCAACTTCCCGGCAAGTTGAGCCGGTGTAAGTGTTGAATCGGCCTTGAATGTATACGCCATTGCCTCAAACTCGCGAACAAATCTACGTTTTCGGTACCGGGGCGCAAATTCAGCGAATTCCATGGAGTACAATCTGTGTTGATAGGGTACATAAAAGGTGTAGTTGACAAATGGGCCACCCATTGCTCCGTGATGCATGCGCCATCTTCCGTGTGTTACGATACCATAGAATCCTTTAAATGTGATCGTCCGTGAAATCACGTCGGTTCGATATTCCGTTGTCACATATGCACTATCCTCTGTCCCCTGGATACGAGCTTCATTCAGGCTGTCACGCGTCGCATTTACCCACTGTGGATCGAGGTAGTCGATATTGTTGACATTGTTCTTCCACCAAACCCATATCCAGCGATCGTTGTCCGGCAGGGACCTTCTCAGGACAATAAAATCGGCCGTATCTACATCAAGAGTATAATCATGCTCAATCCTGATCTTCCAGCCATGTTCTTTCCACAGTGTGTCTTCCACGGCTACTTGTTCTCCACGATCATAGATTTGCTCCTGGTACCTTTGCCGCTGAACGGTCATGATATTATCGAGAAGCTGCTGCTCTGAATCTAATATCCTATGGGCCAGACTAGAGTCGGATGTTGAGGTCAGCAACAGGGTCCATTGGTTACGATACCATTTATTTCTAAGTGGGAAGGCAAAGTTTTTGCCACTTTCCACCAGTTGCTGCACAGGTTTACTCAGCAGTGACCGCAGATAAGCAGCTGTGTTTGTGCTGTCATTCAGCGGAGCTGCAAAAATCACATTCTTTTGTTGCTTGGCAAATTCAAGATCCGAGTTATCTTTCAGATTCAGAAAATGCAGGTCAAATCGCGGCTGTTCTGAGGGAAGAGTCGTTATAGGGCTTCCGAACACCTTACGAATAGCATTGGCAGACTGACTATCCCATTTTGTGGAGTCCATGATGACAT
>DATFNI010000220.1:0-31242 GCA_035266485.1 Balneolales bacterium | reverse complement strand
TAAAGTTCACATTCAGGCGGTTCAGCGCATTGGTAACCGAGGCAATATTGCCTGCTTCGTAATCGATGATTCCTATCATGATGGTTGATTGGAGGTGGTTTCAGGTATTAATTATCGGATTCCAGGGGTTCCTGCCTGCTTGCCGACGGAGGTGCAAGAATCTTTTTTATCAATTCTGAATGATCGCTTTCAGCCAGAATCAAAAGCTGATCCTTATTATGAAATTTAGTACTTCCGTTTGGAATGAAGATGTCACCATCGTGCAATAAAGCCACCACTTCTGCCTTGTCACGCAACGGAGAAGCCTCTTCTGAGCTCAAATTTTTACCGCGCAGGGGACTATTCTCATCAATCTCACCAAGAAGAAAGTTTTTACCGTTGGAAAGATTGATAGGAATACCAGACTGAATGAGTTGCAAAAGTTCGAGATGACTTACATCACTTGGAAGTTTGACATCCTTGTTTTGCAACATTCGGTAGGCAAGCCGCCAGTGTTCTTCCTCATGAGAAGGAGAATCATAGCGGTAGGGCACCTGCCCCTTGTACATTGTTTGGTGTTTGGCATGGCGTGTAAGAAATTCCTGCAACAGGTAACTGACAATCACTGCGATACCGGCGGGAATAAGAAGTTCATAACCGCTGGTCATCTCAGTGACAAGGATGATGGCAGCAATAGGCATACGCATAGCAGCGCCCAGGAAGGCCGTCATGCCTACAACAACAAATCCTGTTGACGGTTGATGAAACAGATGTGCGATAACACCACCGATCATAGCGCCAATGAACAAGCTCGGAATAATATCCCCGCCAGAACCACCTGAACCGACGGTAAATGAAAAGGAAACCATTTTGGCTATGATCAGGATAAGCATGATCTTGAGCGAGATATCACCATTAAGGGTGATTTGTATCCATCCATAACCAGCGCCGAGTACCTGGGGGAGAAATAAAGCAAATATACCGGTGAGAAGACCCCCGATGGCCGGTTTTACGAATTGAGGAATCCGCAGTTTCGTGAAAAAAGATTTGGTCTCGAAATAAAGAGTCGGCATAAAGGCAGCCAATAAACCGCAGGCTATACCGAGAAGAGCAAACTCGCCAAAATTGGTGATGTCGTTAAAATTGAAGTTCTGTGTTATGGAGAACAGAGGTTCCCAGCCGACTATCAAAGCATTAAGCGCATAGGCGACGAGACTGCCGATCAAGGCGTATATGAGAGCCGTAGCTTCAAATTCGATGCTGGAATAGAGCACCTCAACGGCAAAAAAAGCAGTACCAATAGGAGAGCGGAAGATTGCTGAAAGACCGGAGGCCATCCCAACCAAAACAAGGAGTCGCCGTTCACTGACCTTTCGTTTCATTATCTGGGCATATACTGAGCCCAATCCTGCGCCAATCAAAACGGTCGGTCCCTCACGTCCTGCCGAACCACCGGATCCAATGGTAATGGCGGAGGCAATCATTTTAACCAATGGAACGCGTTTACGAATGAACCCGCCTTTTCGATGAAACGCCTCAATACCTGCATCTGTGCCCTCTTCGGCATCAGGAGCAACTTTATAGATCAAAAGTCCGACAATCAAACCACCTGCAGCCAGGACCAGTGGAATAAGCCAAAGCCCATGAGCACCGATGTGTTGAGTGAGAGTACCACCCTCGGAGGGCAACATAGGTTCTTTGTATCCTGCAATATCCTGAAGGAGTAACCGGTTCGACCATTTCAGAAGAAAGATGAAGAGATTGGCTCCCAATGCCCCTAAGATTCCGATGGCAATGGAGTCGAGTATCAGACGATTTTCAGTGATTTTGCTCACAAATCAGGTAGTATTTTTAATTTAAATTATCATAGCCCGTTTAATCGGTTAGCTTACAACACGCCTTTTGAACTGGGAATATTGTTCAGATTACGTTCATCCCGGCGGACACACTGACGCAGGACCCGTGCAAATCCCTTAAAACATGCTTCAATTTGATGATGATCGTTTTCACCGGTGAATTCAACATGCAGTGTGGCCTCCATTTTAATGGCCAGAGAGTAAAAGAAATGATGAACCATTTCGGTCGGGAAATCCCCGACAAACTCCCGGTGGAATTTACCTTTGAAAACCAGGTACGGCCGCCCGGAAAGGTCGAGAGCAACCAGCGCACGCGACTCATCCATCGGCAATACAAACCCGTAGCGCTCAATACCCTTTTTGTCACCAATGGCACGATTGATTGCAGTACCCAATGCCAGAGCGGTATCTTCGATGGTGTGATGTTCGTCGATCTTCAAATCACCCATGCATTGGATGCTGAGGTCGATTTGTCCATGCCTGGCTATCTGATCGAGCATGTGATCGAAGAACCCAATTCCGGTACTGATGTCTGACTTCCCCTCGCCATCAAGATTGATGTCCACACGAATGTCGGTTTCACCGGTTTTCCGGTGGATATGGGCCGTACGTTTAGGGGAAAGCAGGTTGTCAACAAGCTGTTCCCATGTAATTTGAGAGGCCAGTTCCTTGTCGGATGAGTCGAAGAGAAACAGTCCGGCGCCATGACCACGTACCGTATAATCGGCCGGTTTACCAGCAATAGGCTGAATGATAATCGACTCCTGTCTCATCAGGCGTACCTGTTCTTCAGAAAGCGTGATATCACCCATCAGTTCCCACCCGTTTTGTAATAGTCTATGCATCCCAGAAAGACTGCCAGCTCTGAGATAAAAGTCTGGGTTGACAGGCTTAAGAGCAGTTGGGTGAATTAGTATCTTCATGGCAGCAATGATGTTAACTGGTTTATCAACAGATCGTTTTCTGTTCGCGTTCCGACGGTGATACGCAGGCAGTTTTCGCAATGGATCTGATCACCCCGATATCGTACGATGATCCCTTGTTCCGCGAGCCGCCTGTAAACAGAAAGGGCATCAGGTACCCGGAGGAGCAGAAAGTTGGCATCCGAAGGGAATATTTTTTCAACGGATGGAATATTCGCGAGCGCTGAACGCAATCGTGCTCTTTCTACTAAAAGCTCATCGACATGTTTTTGCATGAGGTCCGTGTTACCCACAGCTTCTTCAGCAGCCCGAAGGGTGAGTTTATTGATGTTGTAAGGAGCTTTCACGCTCATCATTAACCGGATGATTCCCGCAGATGCAATGGCGATGCCAAGACGCAACCCGGCAAGACCGAAAGATTTTGATAAGGTTTGCAGAATAACAAGATTGGGGAATTCCGCAATACGCCCGGCCAGACTTTTTCTCGAACTGAAATCGATATAAGCCTCATCAAGAACCACAATACCCGCGAAGAAATGGATAAGGTTTTCTATCTTATTGAAGCTCAATTCATTGGCTGTTGGATTATTCGGAGAGCATAGAAAGAGCAGCTTGGATTTCTCGCTTGCCTGTTCAAGGATTTGATCCGGTTTTAGATCGAAGTCAGGTGTCAGTGGCACCGAAATAATGCCGCAATCCTGTATTGATGCAGCCACTTTGTACATGCCGTATGTAGGTGGGGTTATGATAATGCGATCGACACCGGGCCTGCAAAAAATCCGGATTAAAAGATCTATGGCTTCATCGCTTCCATTACCGACGAAAACATTTTCAGTAGAGACTTCCCGGAAAGTGGCCAGTGCTTTGCGAAGCTTTTGCTGATGAGGATCAGGATATCGATGAAGCGAATCGGGATCGTCGATGTTGGAACCGAGGGCATTTTCGTTGGCATCCAGCAGGACACCTTCCTCATAATCATCCCGGGCGCACCGGTAAGGTGTCAGTTCCAGGATATTGGGCCTGACCAGCTTTTCAAGTTCAAACTGTGTGATGGAGGGTTTCATATTGTCATTAAAAACGTCAGGGATCAGGATTCTTTTAATTGCTGCAGACGCAGTTCAACGGCTCTTTTGTGGGCTTCCAGTTGCTCGACTTCGGCCATCTTCATCACTGTCGGACCCAATGCCATTAGTCCGGAAGCAGACAGTTCCTGGACGGTGATTTGTTTGCGGAAAGTGTCTGTGGATACACCGCTGTACATTCGGGCATAACCGTAAGTCGGCAGCGTGTGATTGGTGCCCGAGGCATAGTCGCCGGCACTTTCCGGAGACCAGGGACCCAGGAAAACAGAACCGGCATTCATCACACGATCCAAGATACGTTGTGGATCCTCTGTATTGATGATGAGGTGCTCGGGTGCGTATTGGTTCGAAAACGCAACAGCTTCGGCTTCGGTTTGAACTTTAATGGCGTGACTTTTAGACAGGGCGCTTTTTGCCGTATCACGACGCGGCAGATCTTCGAGCTGAGCCTCAAGTTCTTTCTGAACTCCATCGATATCAAAACCGTCGATGGCTACAAGAATGACCTGGCTGTCCGGACCGTGTTCGGCCTGCGATAAAAGGTCGGCGGCTACAAATTTGGTTTGGGCCTGTCCATCGGCAATGACCAGTACCTCAGAGGGTCCGGCCGGCATATCGATGCTGATCATGGCATCCGAATTCTGCAGAAGCATCTTTGCAGCGGTGACATACTGGTTGCCCGGACCGACGATTTTATCCACTTTGGGAACCGATTCTGTGCCATACGCAAGCGCTGCAATAGCCTGTGCTCCGCCGGCCTTAAGAATAACGTTAACCCCCAAACGCTCAGCGATATACTTGATTTCCGGAGCGATGTTTCCACTCTTGTCAGGTGGTGTTGCGATGACAATCTCACGGCATCCCGCAATGAGAGCCGGTATGCCTAGCATCAGGGCACTTGAGGGAAGAATGGCCGATCCGCCGGGAACATACAATCCGATGCGTTCGATCGGCCGTGCGACCCGACGGCAGCGAACGCCTCGTACGGTTTCCACTTCCAGCTCAACTCCAATCTGTGCCTGGTGAAACCGGTAGACATTAGCCCATGCCGTATCAAAGGCCTCTTTGACATCGTTGCTGAGTTTGTTGGCGTTATTGGTGCCTGGATTCTCCGTTGGTTTCTCCAGACCAATCCGGTCGAATTTTTCTGTGTATTCCAGAAGAGCCTCATCACCGCGTTGCCGAACCTGATCGAGGATCTCCTGCACTCGTTCATAGATGTCTGTACTGTTAATTCGCGGCCGGGTGCAGAGTTCTGCCCGCTGCTCTTCGCTTAAATTTGAATAGACATTTACATCCATGATCGTATCTTTAAAGAATCATATTCTGAATGGGCAGCATAACAATACCGGTAGCTCCGGCTTCTTTCAGTTTTTCCATGACCACCCAAAACTCCCGAATTGAGATAACGGAATGAATGGCGATCATGTCCGGGTTGGCGAGTGGTAAGACGGTCGGGCTGTTCAATGATGGAATGATATGTGAGATTTTTTCCAGAGACGCTCGCGGGGCATTCATCATGATATACCGGCTCTCATCTGCTGCCTGTTGACCCTGAATACGCACCAGAAATTTATCAATGAGATCCTGTTTTCCCTGGCTGATGGATTTACTGGTTTGGATAAGTTGAGTCTGAGACTCCAGGATAGTATCCAGTTCAATCAAACCGTTGGCCTTGAGGGTACTGCCGGTTGAAACCAGATCACAAATAGCATCAGCAACATCCAGTGCCGGGGTGATCTCGACGGCCCCGGAAATAGTGATGATCTCCACGTCGAGTCCCTGGGACTCGAAAAAACGGCGTGTCAGGCGTGGGTAACTGGTCGCTACTCGTTTTCCCTGGAAATCCTCAACTTTCCGAATATCAGAGCTTTTTGGAGCAGCCAGTGAGAGGTGACAATGTCCAAAATTGAGATCGAGCAGGACCTGGACGTCGGCATCACGTTCGGCAGTTACATTTGCACCGACGAACCCAATATCGCAGACGCCGTCTTGCACGTACTCTGGGATGTCATCGTCCCTGATAAGGAGAATCTCCACGTCGAAATTGCGGCTTCGGACCATCAGGCGGTTTTTATAACCGTCAAATTCGAGACCGATGTTTTTCAGCAGGGTCACCGTCTCGTCGGTCAGACGTCCTTTTTTCTGTATGCCAATGCGTAATGATGTACTGGTTTCCACGGGTACTAATCTTTTTTTAAGTTATAAATAATTGGATTTTCTAAACAATAAACAAGCATAATGCATGAATGATGTTAACAGTTGTGTCGTTCGGGAAAGCTCGCTGATGGGTAGGGAGGTCACGCTGACCAGGATTCAGTGGGCCGAATGGTGATGATGATGCGAATGGCAATGGCGATGCAAGGCAATAAGGATGTGGGAGCTTTCCAGTGCCCTGTCTAATATGCTTGATATGTCCGTTGTTTCTATCACGACAGCGAAGTTACTGAAACATCATTAAAGATGCATGGGTTAACGATAATTTTATAGTAGTGAGTAGTGAGTAGTGAGTAGTGAGTAGTGAGTAGTGAGTAGTGAGTAGTGAGTAGTGAGACCTGTCGCAAGCCTGTGACTTGTGATTTATCCATAACATCATTATGCCCAAAACATCAAACTTGAGACAGGGCGTTACGAATCTTTTGTGGCACAAATGTGTTATAGCCACAAAAGAATTCAGAATACAATTCTCAGACACACTTAAGCAAGCAAAAATAATTATGCAGACACGAATACTTGGTAAACAGGGTCCGGTCGTTTCGGTAGTTGGACTGGGTTGCATGGGAATGTCCGAATTTTACGGATCGACGAACGATTCGGAATCCATCAAGGTCATTCATGAAGCCATCGACCGCGGCGTAACCTTTTTTGATACAGCCGACATGTACGGAGTTGGGCACAACGAGCAACTGGTTGGGAAAGCCATTAAAGACCGGAGAGACAAAGTAGTGCTCGCCACCAAGTTTGGGATCGTACGCGGCGACGATCACAGTTTTCGAGGTGTAAACGGTCATCCGGATTACGTGCGAAAAGCGTGCGAAGCCAGCCTGAAGCGGCTCGATGTTGATCATATCGATCTCTATTACCAACATCGCGTGGACACAAATGTACCCATTGAAGATACCATTGGAGCGATGGCCGAGTTGGTCAAAGAGGGCAAGGTAAAATACATTGGAATGTCTGAAGCAGCTCCGAAGACGCTAAAGAAGGCTTCAAAAGTTCACCAAATAACAGCGCTTCAAACAGAATATTCGCTATGGAGCCGCGATCCTGAGGATGAAATCATTCCCACATGCAGGGAATTGGGTATCGGGTTTGTGGCGTATAGTCCGTTGGGACGAGGATTTCTTACCGGACGTTATCAGTCGCCTGATGATTTTGAAGACGATGATTTTCGAAAATACAATCCGCGGTTTCAGGGCGAGAATTTCACGAAGAACCTGCAGCTCGTCGACAAAATCAATGAACTGGCTAAAAAGAAAAATTGCAACCCGGCACAACTGGCCATAGCATGGCTCTTGCATCAGGGGCAGGACATCGTTCCAATACCGGGTACCAAGCATATGAGGTATCTGCATCAGAATATCGAAGCAGCCGATCTTACATTCACCAAAGAGGAGTTGGTAGAGATCGACCGGATCGCTCCTCAGGGAGCTGCCGCCGGCACGCGCTATCCGGAAGACCGGATGAGTACGGTGAATAATTAGGATTTTTTCTTTTATTGAAGATGACTGGAATATTCAGCGCTTTTTGATGATGTATACGCTGGGTCAATCCCCCTTGCCCCCTTTTCAAAGGGGGGAAAACGTGTCAATGATAAATGAAACTGTAACTGTAGGTGTCCATTATGTCCGATAAACCATCGAAGAAAGAGTACAAGAAACAGCTTCGGAAGCTTCAGATTGAGCTTGTGAAGCTGCAGCGGGATATCATTGAAAAACAGAAGAAGGTGTTTATCATCCTTGAAGGTCGTGATTCGGCAGGCAAAGACGGCACGATCAAGAGAATCACGGAGCATATGAGTCCGCGGGAAACGCGTGTAGTGGCTTTGGGCAAGCCGTCGGACAAAGAGACGCTCTCATGGTATTTCCAGAGGTATGTCCCGCATCTGCCGAGCGGAGGTGAACTTGTGCTGTTTAACCGGAGCTGGTACAACCGGGCCGGTGTAGAACGTGTGATGAATTTCTGTACCGATGATGAATTTGAGACTTTCATGAGCGAGGTGGTTTCGTTCGAGGGGTTGCTGAACAAATCGCATCTTCAGTTTTTCAAGTATTACCTGGACATCGATAAGGATGAACAAAAGGAGCGCCTTGAGGACCGCAAAGAAGATCCGCTTAAACAGTGGAAGATAAGTCCGATCGACGAGAAAGCTCTCAGGCATTTCGATGACTATTCTAAGGCCCGGGATGAAATGTTTGCCCGAACACATACCGCTGTTGCTCCATGGATCATTGTCCGTGCAAACCATAAAAAGTCGGCAAGGCTTAATATTATCCGCGATTTCCTGACCCGCATGGATTATCCGGGGAAAAACCATGAACTGGTGCTGCCTGATCCTGATATCGTTTTTACTTATGAGAAGAAATCATGGGAGAAAACGAAGAACGATAATAAAACTGTAAAAGAATAATATTCATAACACAGCGGGGCAATATGACTTGCCAGATAACTTTCCTGCCTTTCAATGTGACGGACGCCGAGCGGGAAGTACAGCGTATCATAGATCTCCTGAATTCATATGATTTAAGCTATGATGTCCACGATTTATCGACGACTATCCACGGTGAGCCGGATGTAATATTCTGGATGATCAGGGATATTTACGAACAGGCAGCAAAGTATGTAGACATCTTCAGGTTGCACGTAGAGTTACTGCATAAAAAGGATTCCTGAAACTAATGTAGTGGGGGAGGCACAAATAAATCATGTAAATCTTGCGGCCCTGTATTTGTCTGACAGGTTACAGATCGGAAGCATTCGCCTGGTCAACCCAAATATCGTTGTTGTCAGGAGTAAAGTACGTGATAGTAAGCACGGAAAAGAAGCAAATCTCTGCATGCGATGATTTCTCCTTTCGTAAAATCATTGAATATTTGTTTAATTTCGGTGGCAGACGATTCTATTCACGTCCCGGATCATGCAAATGACAGCACCAATATAGCGTCGATAAAATAAATTTTCTTCCAGGCTGACGGGATTCAGATAGATGAAAACGATACATCTTCATCAGGGAAAATTCCTGCAATGAGGTCACTTAGTGTCTCTGCAGATAGTTTGCATTACCGGTTTTAAATCCAGTATGGGGATGTGAATAATTTTGGGAATCACTTGTGCTTCACTTTAATGGTCACGGCGACTCTGGATGATTCTTTTTGCGACAGTTGAACATCGCCTGGTAATTGGAGCTGGCGGGTTATCTTAGTTGTTTGGCTGATATCAGAAAGATCGACTTCAGCCGTGGAGATCGATTTGATTCCTTTGTCATCAGCATCGGATATTTCTATATGAATCTTAGAGGGATTGATAGAGATGCCTTCCAGTATCAAGCCTTTTTGGAGGCTTCCGGTTGTATCAACCTTAACAGGAAGCAGGCGGGATAAAAATTTTTTCTTATGAATGGTGATGGTTTGCGGCAGGGTTTCGTAAACATGAAGGTCGGCGGGCAGATTCATATTATCGCGGTTTATAATCAGATCTTTTGAATTAGGATCCACCTTTGAAAGATCGAATGAGATAACAAGCTGCGAGGAATCGAATAAACGAAATGCCTGTTGCGAACCCGAAAGAGTGACACGTGCATTCACCGGTACGGAGTCGGTGAAAGCTACTTTGCTCGATTTCAGGTTTTTAAATTCGATCGGCACCTCGAATGTTCGATACAAATTACCGGTTTGGTAGGCGAAAGCGAACCAGAACGTCACGGCAAGAGCGATGGAGAAGATAGCCGTTCGCAGGCTCCGCTTTTTCCACCAGACTAAATGATTTTTCCCCTCATCGCTATAGTGTTTGAGCCAAAATGCTTCAAGGTGGTTCTTCAGCTCTCCGGGTGATGACAATACGTTAAGGTCACCTTCCGATGCTACACTGATGACACCGCGCTCCTCTGAAACAACAATAACGAATGCATCGCACAACTCCGAAATGCCTAATGCCGCAGCATGTCTCGTTCCACCACTTCCTATCTTATACAGTTTGGTGGATAGCGGGAGATGCGTGCCAAATTTCACGATCTTATCTCCTTCAATCAGAACGGCTCCGTCGTGACCAGGTGATTTTGTGTTGAAGATACTCAGGAGCAGCGGAATAGTGATCTCCCCGTTCAGCGGGATGCCGCCGTGTACATGCCGGTCCCACGATTCACTTCCATGAATGATGATCAATGCACCGGTCTTTGCAGCAGCCATCTTCGAAGCCGCTTCCGTTAACGTGTCAATGGTAAGGGATGATGAGGGCAGGGAAGGCCGGCCGCTGAGAAAACGCCATGTTCCAAGACGATCCATAAACCGCCGGATATCTGACTGAAATACAACAACAATGCCAATCAGGATAACAAAGAAGAGACCCTCGATTAACATTTCCGTCAAATACATGTCGAAAAACCGGGCCAGGAAATAGACCGCAACAAGAATAAAGACACTGAGCATTGCCTTCCACGAAACACTTTGTCTCAGCCAGTTAATAATGACATAGAGGAAAAAGGATATGAAAGCAATATCAAGGACATCGACAAAACGGATATGATGGGCAAAATCGCGCAGAAATGCGACAATGGATTCGGGCATTTGGTGTATTTGCTTTAAAGCGGAAAAGTTTCTAAAACCTGGTTGATAATCAATTGCGAAAGGTACAATATGACAGTGTTATAAAATAATCAGCATTTATAATCAATAATTCCCTGCTGGATTTCCAGGTTATGGTGATTGGTTTGCAATAGGTGTGACGGTTGCGGTGTGAACTGGGTAAATGAGGCAAAACCCGGGAGCAAAAATCAAGGATTACTGAACGGTATGGGGCGTTAATAAAAAGTAATAAGGAAAAAATCCCTGGCATGGATTGATTGACTGTTTCAAATATCGTTGTTTCCTTAAAACCTCTTATTTTAATGCAAGATTGTAATACGGATTATCTGTACTCCGTTAACTGCCTGTCCAACCTGTAGAGGACGAATTGAGACAGCCTTGTTACGCAGAACCGAAACGGTAATTTGAGGTTAGATAAGCTCTTAACGCTGATACAGAAAAGGTAATCCCAAAAGGTTCTGAAGAAGTAACGGCACTATCTGCTCTCTTTTTCAGAAGTAATCGAATTCTTAGTATTTTAAGCCCTGATTTTTACCTAGGTATATCGATACCAAAGCTGACAGGCATCAAAGGAATACATGCAGCACATACGCAATTTCTGTATAATCGCTCACATTGACCACGGTAAGTCCACACTGGCGGACCGACTGCTCGAGCGCACCGGTACGATCACCGAACGTGAGATGCAAAATCAGGTCCTTGACGACATGGATCTGGAACGGGAGCGTGGGATAACGATCAAAAGTCACGCTATCCGCATGGCTTATAAAGCTCAGGATAAAAAAACCTATGTCTTTAATCTGATTGACACTCCGGGCCATGTCGATTTTTCCTATGAAGTATCCCGGGCGCTAAAAGCCTGCGAGGGAGCTCTGCTTGTTGTTGATGCCTCGCAAGGCATTGAGGCCCAGACCATCTCCAACCTCTATCAGGCCATCGACCAGGATCTGGAGATTATCCCTGTGCTGAATAAGGTAGATCTGCCGGGAGCCGAAGTTGATGAAGTGTCTCAGCAGATTATCGATCTCATCGGATGCAAACGTGAGGAAATACTGCAGGTATCCGCAAAGACCGGCATAGGTGTCGACGATCTTCTCGAAGCTATCGTAGAACGTATCCCGCCACCGAAAGGCAGCGCAGAGACACCACTTCGCGCGCTCATCTTCGACTCGGTGTTCGACGCCTATCGCGGTTCGGTCGTCTATGTTCGCATCTTCGACGGTACCTTGAAGAAAGGAAATCCCATCCGGTTCATGGCTACCGGCAAGGAATACGAGGCAGAGGAGATCGGCTATCTCCATATGAAGAAATTCCCTACCGAGGAGATAACGGCAGGCGAAGTTGGCTATATCATCGGCAGCGTGAAATCAATCCAGGATACACGTGTCGGGGATACCGTGACAACGGTCAGTCATGGCGCACCGACTGCCATTCCCGGGTTCAAGGTTGTCAAGCCGATGGTCTTCTCGGGAATCTACCCGACCAATACCGATGATTTTGAAAACCTGCGATCTGCTCTCGAGAAACTTCAGTTAAACGATGCCGCCTTACAGTTCCAGCCTGAAACATCGGCAGCGCTTGGGTTTGGTTTCCGTGCCGGGTTTCTCGGGATGTTGCACATGGAAATTGTGCAGGAACGGCTCGACCGGGAGTTTGATATGGATATCATCACTACGGTTCCCAATGTACAGTTCGATGTGTTGTTGACGAACGGGAAAAAAGAGGAGGTAGATAATCCCAGTGAGATGCCCGAGCGTGGAGTTATCGAAGAAATTTACGAGCCATATATCCGGGCACAGATTATAACCCCTGCCGATTACATCGGACCCGTGATGAAGCTCTGCCAGGAACGCCGCGGCGTCTATGTGAATACTCACTATCTCGACACCAAACGCGTGGATATCACGTATGAGCTTCCTCTTGCCGAGATCGTTTTCGATTTTTACGACAAGCTTAAAAGTAATACACGCGGTTATGCTTCCCTCGATTATGAGTTCATCGAACGCCGGGAAGGCGACCTTGTCAAACTGGATATCATGCTGAACGGGGATCCGGTGGATGCCCTGTCCACCATCGTGCATCGTGACAAGGCATATGAGTGGGGGCGCAAGTTGTGCAGTAAGCTTAAGGAACTGATTCCGCGCCAAATGTTTGAAGTGGCTATTCAGGCGGCAATTGGAAATAAAGTCATTGCGCGTGATACGATTCGTGCACTTCGAAAAGACGTCCTTGCTAAATGTTACGGCGGCGATATTACCCGAAAACGTAAACTTCTCGAAAAACAAAAAGAGGGTAAGAAACGTATGAAGCAGGTAGGCAGTGTGGAAATTCCGCAAGAAGCCTTTCTCGCAGTACTATCCATGAGTAATGATTGATCCCGTGATACGAATGATCCGAAAAACCACCCTGTTTTTCCTTTTCCTCGCCTTTGCCGGAGCAGGTATCGTTCATGCCCAGCAATACAACATGTTTAAGGCGCCGACCATACATAAGGTCAAACATGCCGACCGGACTAAATTTCATAAACGATTCAAGGATATAAAATGGACCGGACAGGGATTGTATCAGAAAGCCACGATTGATCATGTGCCGACCATTGAATTACGAGCGCGGCTTCAAACCCTTTTTGGAAATCCAACGCAAACGCTGCCGGATATGGTCGGCAAAAAGAATTTTCGCCCCGGTATGTTTGTGGAGTTTGAGTATTGGTTTGTGGTGAACGACTCCATTCCGATGATGGTATTGGATGTGGACGGACCTTTCGAGAATGGCCTCGTCTACGTGGGGGCGAGCCGTTATATTGACCTGATGCCCGAAGTAAAACGGACACTTTCAAAAGAATTGATGGGTGTGAAGAAATTGGGCGATTTCAAGGATTATTTTTATTCGCCCGAAAGGGAAAAATGGTTCCTGGTCGAATACAAGAATGGGAAGTTTTCTCATAATCAAATATCCCAGCCTAAAGGGCTCCATTTTCCCAAAGAAGATATGAAGTAATAACCAGTATTAACTGCGTAAACCTTGGCAAACAAATCCGGTAACGAACAGAACAAACCCCGCGGGAAAGAGCGGTTGAATCCCAGGCATCATCACCTGAACAAGAAGGCCAAATCGTGGGCCCGGGAATGGTTGGATGCTATTATTTTTGCAGCTATTGCTGCGTTGATCATTCGTGCCTTCTTTTTTGAAGCGTACCGCATCCCGACGCCATCTATGGAGAAGTCGTTGCTGGTCGGTGACTTTCTGCTGGTATCCAAAGTGAATTATGGCCCGCGTACTCCGATGTCAGTCGGTATCCCATTCACGAGTGTTCACATTCCTGATTTAACGATTCCATGGATTCGTCTTCCGGGATTTGAGAATGTTGAACGATATGATGTGGTCGTCTTCAATTATCCAATCGACCATGATGTGATATCGGAAAAGACCAATTACATCAAGCGCTGCATAGGCTTGCCGGGTGATACCTTGTCAATCAAAGACAAAGTGGTCTATATCGATGGTAAGCCGACCAAAACGTTTCCTACCATGGAAGAAACCTATGTGGTCACGGTTAAGGAACGATTGAGGCTGAGTCCGGCGCGTGTCGAACAGGCCGGGGGCAAGATTTTTCAGATGGTGGATCAGGGCAAGTATATCGTCAACATGACGGAAGCGACGGCCGGGAAGATGAGTAAATGGCCCGAGATACAGAGTGTGAAACCGAACATCTATCCGAAAGATTACGATGAATTCCAGAATTCACGGTTTACCTTTTCTCATGGGATTGAGGGCAACAGGGATCAGTTTCCAGCCGTTGTTGTGCCCTATAAAGGAGAGAAAGTGCATCTGACGGATAAGGATTGGCACCTGTACGAGAACATTGTCGAACGCTATGAACACAACAAGGTGTCCAAGCTGGGTAATGATTTTACGATCAACGGGGTTCATACCAACGAGTATACCATCAAGCAGAATTACTATTTCATGATGGGCGACAATCGGGATAACAGCGAAGACAGTCGTTACTGGGGATTTGTCCCACATGATCACATCGTAGGTAAGGCCTTCATTGTGTACTTCTCCTGGGATAAGGACCGGATGTTGCCCCGCTTCGACCGGATCTTCCATTTGATACATTAGCAGATTGAGAGAATTAAACCCCGGTAACTTACACACCACCAATGTCATCCTGAGCCCAAACCCAACTTTTTCATTAACAGAAAAGAACCCATTGGGCGAAGGATCTCGTCTTTATCCGGTTGTGATTGTGGCACGTGACAGGCGCGTTGCCTGTTGCTAACGAGATCCTGATGCCCCGAAAGCTTTCGGGGCATCAGGATGACATTCTGTTGTGTTTAGGTGGGTATCAAGGCTACCGGTCAATGAGTTCCGGCTTCTCAGTCTGCACTCTGATTGCTGATTCTGGCGTCCTTGCCGAAAACCTTGCGACGCTTATTGTCCAAGTGAGGACGCTTGGACAAGCTTTGAATCCTGAACGTTTCCCTATTTCCCAGACCCTCAACCAATTGTCTTGCCGTGCTGCCCCTTTTCTCGGTCGGCGAGCTGCCCGCATCCGGCATCGATGTCATCGCCCCGGCTCCGGCGCACCGTGGCACGTACTCCCTGGTCGGTAAGGGCTCTCATGAATTGATTTAATCGATCCTCTTTGGCGCGCTTCATCGATACCCCATTCACTTGGTTATACATGATGATATTGACCTTGCTGGGAATCCAGCGGGCTATCTTCGCCAGGTTTTTGGCGTCTTCGGGACCATCATTGAAACGATCGAACAACAGGTATTCATAAGTAACCGGCTGGTTGGTGGCGGCGAAGTAATGTTTGAGCGCTTCTTCCAGTGCTTTCAGATTCAGCGATTTGTTGATGGGCATGATCTGGGTACGTTTCTCATCTGTGGGAGCATGCAATGAGACTGCAAGGTTGAACGGCTGCCGTTCATCTCCAAGTTGCCGGATTTGCCTGGCCAGACCAACAGTGGAAACCGTGATACGTCGTGGCGAAAGTCCGAGGCTAAGCGGATCGGTTATAATAGCCGTGGACTCAACCACCTCCTTGTAGTTGTGCAAGGGTTCCCCCATGCCCATGTAGACGATATTCGTGATCTTTTTCCCAAACCGCTGCTCGCTGAACTCATTTATGTAGGTAGCCTGATCCACGATCTCTCCCGCCGCCAGGTTTCGAAAATATCCCATCTTTCCGGTGGCACAGAAAGAGCATCCGAAGATGCACCCGACCTGCGAAGATACACAAACGGTAATGCGGTCTGCCGTGCCGTCATCATTCATTTCCGGGATAAGAACCGACTCGATGTGCTTGCCATCATGCAGTGAAAAAAGAAACTTCACAGTCTGATCGGAAGCCTCCTGCATGTGGGCGACTTTGATGGGATGTATAACAGCTCCCTGTTCAAGCTTCTCCCTTAGGTCCAGGGACAGGTTGGTCATTTCGGTAAACGTATCCGCCCGTTTCTGGTAGAGCCATTGAAAGATCTGATCGGCGCGGAACGATTTCAGACCGAGCGAGTCACAAAACTCACGTAGTTCTTTCCGGGAAAGGGTTTTTAGATTGGTTTTGCTCGTTGTGGTAATGGGTTCGCTCATGGTCCAAAAATACGGAAAAAAGCGTGGTTACACAGGGTGTCGGGAAATAAGAAAGAAAAGAGTTGTTAAGATCATTGGATTAAACTATTGTGAAGTTTCTTACCCGCCACTCTGACTCTGTCATTCTGATTTTCTCCGACTTGTCGGGGAAAGTAGAATCCCGTTAGAACCTGAAACGATCGTTGCACCCGGATAACGAGATCCTACGTTGACCGTCACGGCGGTCAACATCAGAGGATGATATTTAGGTGTAGCGATTTGTTTGAGCTAATCCGATGTAGTCCAACCAACCCAGAAACTGCAGATGTCTGAGGCCCTTCTCTGGGCCAGTCAGTTCGGATAAGATCGTACCAACTTTAAACCTGCACCAAGCCATTCTTTTTCCCGACTGTCTGGTTTTTTAAAGCTGGTTTTAAATGAACGGCCGTTTTTTGCTCTATCAAGCAGGTAGATAACTCCTGCGGCAAGAGGCGAGAAAATAAATTCATGATACCTGATGGGAATAAATAGAAAAAGATATAGGACGCTAAAAAAAACTATAAGAACCATTCCATTATAGCTTTTACTGTGTTTTAACCGGGCAAAATCAGGCATCTAGATGCTTAAAAAGCCAATAGCAATAAAATACTAAGATTAGACAAGGCATGAATAGAGGCCGTAATCCCAAACGCTTTCAAAAAAGAATCTTTGTTATTGACATAAAAACTCCAGGCTAAGATCAAACCTGCAGGTAAAATTAATGATGCTTTAAAAAAGCCATATTCAGGCCAGTGAGCTAAGGCAAATAGCAAGCCATCAACTCCAATAATGAGAGGTGTATACGAAGTAATCTTGCTTAATAAGGTAAGAAATAACCACTGAAAGATAATGGTTTCTATCATTGGAGTTAAAATACATGCACTCAAAAATTTCATGATCAGGCTCGTGTGAGCCGGAAACTGATGAAATGGCGTGCTATTGATATGTCCATGATGATATATGAGGGTACCCATTATAAGGCAACCGGCCATTAAAAACGTCAATACCTTAGAAGTTAAAAATAATTCTATTACAAACCTTACCGGTGAATAGGACTTCGTTTTATTGAGATAAATGCTGATGAATTTCATTTTTAACGTGTTATAGAGAACCTTGCAAAAGCTTAAAAAGGAGCTTGTAATTACCAGCCAGCAAAACAATCTTCTTCTAAATTTTCTTTATTATACTCGTCTTATATAATTTAAAACTTTGTATACAAATCCATTTTATGAGTTAACATTTATAAAGTATTAAATAAGAAACATTGCCCATATTATGAACAACGTTTCTTATTTAAAGCAAACTTTATTATCTGTCAAAGAGCGCGTAAAAGATTATAGGCGCCCCAAATTAATATATCATTTTCAAGTGCCTCTCTAAAAGCGGCACCATATCCTTCTCCCGATTCATAGGCAGATTGTACGCTACCCCCATTCGTTTCGATAAGTTCTGAATTTGATAAAGTTTTCATATAAGTAAATATTAAAGTTAAGTTTAAATATAGATATTTTTTTGAAATTTGCTTTTCTTGAAAGCAAGGCATAAATATATAGAATACCGCCTTGTTAAGAACCCTTCCCCAAAAAGAAGCCTTTTACAAAGCCTACCAAAAATGCTCCAATTCTTGGATCAAACATGATGGGACTTACAAGACCACCATCTATTTTTTGCAGTGATAGCCTATCCATTTCAGATAGACCCAGTTTATGTAAATTTTCCATATTCTTATTTTTTAGTTAAATATTAAGTAGAGCTTTTTACTCGCTCTAAATCAAGTAAATTATTTTCACTGCATAAATACATACAGTGGGCCTGAATGTTTAGCATATCCTCCGGAAGTTTGCTTTAATTCTTCCTCACCAATTTTTTTCTGGAAGCCAAATATCATTTTACCTTTAACTTCGTAAACATAACTTTGCTTATAGTGGTCATAAATAATAGGTATCCGCCCGACCAACTACATCTTTTTCCGAGCGTAGCGTCTATATAGCTTTCCGCTAAAAAACCATGAAGAAATAATAGGGCAATCCAGTTCTTCCTTCAATTCGCCTATCAATTGATACAACCACCTCTCTGAGATATCTAACCCCGTAGCGATTAGAGAAAAGGTGCATTCCTATTCCTAAAACTTAAGATTGAAGTGGGAGCAGGCTTCACCTGCTATAGACGGTTACGTCTGCCGAGAACAGGACATCAGAACGAGGTGAAAAATTTCGTCATGCGTAACTTCTTTTTCCGTGCCTTGCCGAACCACCGGTCGATCCCAGGTCAAGAACGAGGGCAACAACAAGAAAGGCGACCTGCCAGAATCCCCAAACGCCGCTAAAAACATTTACCACAACAGAATACCAGAGCAGCGTGTAAGGCAGGAATATGAAACCAAGCAGGGGAATCAATAATCCGTGAAATACTCCTCCAAACCAGTTGGAGAAAAACCAGAGCAGAAAAATGGCAACTCTCGGAGCAGCCATTCCGAGTATAAAAAATAAACAACCCATGATAAGTGTAGTGCGTTAATGTTGTTAACGTTTAATCAGTTGTAACACATAGAGGAAGATTATCGCTCCAACTACGGAAGTAACCAGCCGGCCTATAAAACTGAAAGTATGCAGACCGACGAAGCTGAAGACAAATCCGCCAACCAGTGCCCCGATGATGCCTACAACCAGGTTACCTATCATGCCAAAACCCTCTCCTTTCATGATTTTTCCGGCAATCCATCCGGCAAGCAGGCCAATTATTAAGAATGCAATGATACTCATGATTCTCTGATTAAGTATAAAATACTGTTGCTTTGATAAGCATACGTTGGCCGTAGAACAAGGTTACGCATGCATAGGATAGGTCATTCCGTAGTCACTCAATGGTCACACAGTAGTCACTATTTTGGGTCAATCGTTGTAGAATAGGCACAACAGAATGACTCCGCCGCGGCGGAGAATGACTATCGAATGACAATGCCGTGTGGATTCGTTTGAGGTTTCGGAACAACTTTTAAGTATTCCTAAGTGCTTTAGGCAGTTGTAAGTGTTCTACTACGCAGGCAAATGTATGTTCGCCCGCAAACCCAGAACAAAATTCAATTGTTCTGATCCGGCGACGTTATCATCGAACGGAAATGCCAGGTATAGGGATGGGGTCCAGTTGGGATGAGGTGATCCTATCTCAAAATAAAATTGATGCGAAGTGTTGCGCTGATAGTGCTGACCATTCCATACGCTGGAAGAAAAAGGTTCCGTTAAAGAGGCAATACCCTTAATGCCGGCACCCACCAGAAATTGGTGATGCCTGTATCTCATATGTGCCCCATAATTCAAATACCAGAGTGTCTTACGGGAACTCGCATTGCTTATCTCAGCAAAACTGCCAAATAAGAATTGAAAAGAGAATCCGGAAGGCAAATGTCTCAGATAGTGAAGATTGGCACGCAAAACCCAAGCCTGATTGTCAGATGCGGCAAATCGGTAGTAAACCGAATTTTCATCTACAAAAGAAAAGGCTCTCTCACTTAATGGGAGCCTGATGCCCAGGTCGATAGAGAATCGCGGATCTTTCATACGATGTTCGATGCCAATATATGGGTCGCCGGCCGCAAGCTGACCCGGATCCTGATCATCTGTCCAGTTATAATAAGATAATGGCAGATCCGCTTTAAGCCGGAGATTTCTGCCAACAGGCACATCCAGACTGATGAAACTTACACTTGTCAGTGCACTCAGGCTCGAACCGGAAAAGGACGGATGATACCACTCAAATCCGATTTGCGAGTCGTTGCTCCAGGATTGCATGAAGCTTTGCGCCGCCAGGTTATTGGGCTGAAATAAGCCGAGTATGACAATCATGCAGGTCGTACTCAAGATGATTTTTTTGCCGGACTCTCTCACAATGCTCTCAAATCTCATTCATAATGTAGAAACTGTACCAAGATAAGTAAGGATTTAAAACAGTCAAGAAAATAGTTTGCCAATCGCTTGGCAGGCATCATAATCTGCAAATGTTGTGGCAAACGTTGACAAGTATGGTAAAAAAACACATCTGTCTAACGCAAACAAGAAAAGCCCGCCGATAGATTTGGGCAGGCCTTTCTTTATAATTAAATCATTATTAATGAATCTATAGCAATTTCGCTTTCAAGGTAATAGTTGCCCCGGCAAGTACCTTGGAAACGGGGCAGTTCTTCTTGGCGTCCTCGGCAATTTCCTGGAATTTGCTGTTATCGATGCCTTCTATCTTCCCTTCTGTATCCAGATCGATAGTTGTAATACCAAATCCGGCATCTGTTTTTTCGAGGTGAACATTTGCCTTTGTACTCACATGATCAACTTTGAAACCGGCCTGAGAAAGGGCATTCGAAAAAGCCATGGAAAAGCATCCCGCATGTGCGGCTGCAATCAATTCTTCCGGATTGGTTCCATTCCCGTTCTCGAAACGTGATGAAAAGGAAAACGGTCCTTCCCAGGCACCTTTTCCTATTTTCATGGTTCCGTTACCACTTTTTAAATCACCGTTCCATTGGGCACTAGATGTTCTGACAGGCATAATCGCTCCAATTTTTTGTTGAGAGTTTCCATTATCTGCCTGCCTAACAATCAGAAAAGGATATTATGTTCCCTTTCAATTACGAGATACAAAAATTTCAAAAGATTCACGGTTAATCTAATTTCAAATTTCCTGATTTCTAATCAGGAATCACTTCCAAATCAACGGTGCGTCCAATCGCACGTCGAATAGAAGGACTTCGCTGTCATCCTCAAAAGTAAAATCAAGTTGACTGGTGTCCGTGATCCCTGCCCCGTCTCCCTGATTCAGGGTTACGCCGGCAACGGACAAATTGCCATTCACGACTTGCACCCATGCTCCGCGTCCTTTTTCCAGGGAATATGAAACAGTGTCACCCTTTTTGAAAAGCCCGGCATAGACGAAAGCATCGGTATTGATGGGCATGCTTCCATGGTATTGGTCAGGTGAAACATAAAGTCGAAATCGTCCCTGGCGTTCTTCGGGGGTAAATTTTAGCTGCTGATAATCAAACTCCGTTCGATCAGAGGACGGTATAAACCAAATTTGATAGTTGTGTTCGACGTCGTCATGGATATTTTCTTCCGAGTGGATCATTCCCTGACTTCCGGCGCTGATATGCTGTATTTCGCCGGCTGTAATTCCGGCAGAATGACCGAAACTGTCCTTGTGTGTCAGCGTTCCCGAAGCAACATACGTGACAATTTCCACATGGCGATGGGGATGTGATGGAAAGCCGGAGTGAGGTTGGATGTGGTTTTCAACGATTACCCGGAGCGGACCAAAATGGACCCAATCGGGATCATAATACCCGCCGAAAGAAAATGTCATCCAATTGTCAGTCCATCCAAAATCTTCGAAACCCCGATCCTTGCTGCGCCGAAGCCGGACCGTCGGTGATTGCTGTTGAGTATCAGTCACGTTTAAACCTCCGAATCTTATTCGAAAACCTGCTTGCAAAAAAAAACAGGATACCCTGTTAAAAGATTTCAATGAAGGGTATCCTGTTTGTCAGAATCGTTTATTTAGCGGCGTTGGCAAAGTTTTCTTCGACTTTGGCCCAGTTTACGATGCTCCAGAATGCTTCGATGTAATCCGGGCGTTTGTTCTGGTATTTCAAATAGTAGGCGTGCTCCCATACATCGAGTCCCAAAATTGGGGTGATCCCGTTCATGTACGGACTATCCTGGTTGGGGGTTGAAAAGACTTCAATGTTGCCGTTGCTTTTCACACCGAGCCAGGCCCATCCCGATCCGAATCGTGTTGCAGCAGCATTACTAAACTGGTTCTTGAATTCATCGAAGCTTCCAAACTTACTGTTGATGGCACCGGCAACGTTGCCAGATGGTTGTCCGCCACCGTTTGGAGACAGGATAGTCCAGAAGAGATTGTGATTGGCATATCCGCCGCCATTATTGATCACCGCCTGTCTTTTGTCTTCGGGTATATCGTTAATATTGCGCAGGACCTGTTCTACGGGAAGACTGGCAAATTTGGTCCCTTCGAGGGCTGCATTCAACTTATTGGTGTAGCCTTGGTGGTGTTTCGTGTGATGGATCGTCATCGTTCGCTCGTCGATGTACGGTTCAAGAGCGTTATAATCGTATGGTAATTCGGGTAATGTGTAAGCCATAATGATTGAATTTTGGTGAATTTTAACAGTTTTGGTGAAATATCATGAAGCCATGATTCATGGAAATCAAAAATATCGCTTCATCAAAAACGTAATTAATAGTGCATGTTATGTATGCATGAACCTGGAAGATTCAATATGAATCCCGCTCTATCAGTGAAATAACTTCATCTTCTTTCAATTCAGTTGTGAAAATAGTATTATCAGGATAATTAAACAAGAAAATACTTGGAATATTAGAGATGCTGACCCGTCCCAGAGAAGAAAAGTTTCTGTTATTTCTAAAAACCAATGGCGCCCAATCGACATCAACGATTGGAAGAGTGCTGAATATGACGTCAGAGGCTGCCAGACAACAACTTACCAAGCTTGAACAGGATGGTTTTGTAAGGGCAACGACAAATGTCAGTGGAGTCGGCAGGCCCCAAAAAATATGGGGACTCACCAAGCTTGGTCATGCCCAATTCCCGGATTCTCACTCGAAACTCACCGTACAGCTCATCGACGAGATCCGGAGCGTATTGGGTGAGGAAGCATTGGACAGGTTGATCTCGGAACATCAGAGAGAACAATACGCAAGGTATCATTCGGCGGTCGATACGGATTCAGGCCTTGAAGAGCTGTTGGGTCATCTGGCCGATATTCGCACGGAAGAAGGGTATATGGCTGAATGGGAGAAAGATGAAGAAGATTACCTGTTCATGGAAAATCACTGTCCGATTTGTGCCGCCGCATCAGCCTGTCAGGATTTCTGCCGTGCAGAATTACAGACCTTCCAAAAGATTTTGGGATCGGATGTTATGATAGAACGCGAAGAGCACATCCAATCGGGGGCCAGAAGATGCGCGTACCGGATACGCAAGAAAAAATGAAAGTGGATAAATAAAGTGATGAAATAGAAAGAACCGATGATCAGTTCAACCCCAAGAAGAAAAGATCATCGATTCAAATATTGAATTTTCAGGCAGATACAAGTTCTAGTTTATTCAACTCTTTATTTATTTGAGCGATCTCTTCATCCGATAACGTGATATCAGCTGTTTTTGCGTTTTGTATAGCCTGTTCAGGGGTGCGCGCTCCGACAAGAGCGATTGTGATGCCCGGTTGATGAAGGGTCCACTGAATGACCAGTTGTGCAAGTGTGGCATTTTTGCCGTCTGCGATAGGCCGGATTGCTTCGAGAAAAGCATTGGTTCGGCGAATATTTTCATCCGTGAAATAGCGATCCCTGGCACGCGTATCGCCTTCGCTAAAGTTGTAACCGGGTTTCATCTTACCGGTCAATAAACCGCGCTGCAACGGGCTATAAGCCAGGATGCCTTTGCCGTTTTCCAGACAGTATGGAACTACATCTTTTTCAATGTCACGGCGCACCATGCTGTAAGGAACCTGGTTCGATGCCAGCTCAATGGTCGATTCGGCCGTTTTCATTTGTTCTACATTGTAGTTACAGACACCGGCTTCCCTGATCTTCCCTTGTTTTTTGAGTTGAAGGACAGCTTCCATCGTCTCTTCAATAGGAGTCGAGTTATCGGGCCAGTGAATCTGGTAGAGATCAATATAATCCGTCCCCAGTCTCTTCAAACTGTTTTCGCATTCTTTTATGATGCTCTCCTTCCCGGCATATTTGTAAATATCAAGATCATTGCCCTCGTTATCTATGCTTGAAAAATAGAATTCACCTATAGCAATATCCCAGCGCAATCCATATTTGGTCAGGATCTGAATTTTGTCGCGAGACAGACTCTTAATTGCTTCTCCTACAATTTCCTCACTCAGACCCTGACCGTAGATTGGAGCAGTATCAATGGTTGTTACTCCAAGATCATAGGATGCATGCATGGCTTCCACAGAATTATTCTGTTCGGTTCCACCCCACATCCAGCCGCCGACTGCCCAGGCGCCGAACGTGATTGCGGATAATTTCAGGTCTGTATTTCCAAGGGTACGATATTCCATGAGCAACTAATTTTTGTAAGAGTAGTTGGAAAGCTGTCAGCTATCAGTTTTGCTGGTGACGATAATAATAATCTTCATAAAGACAAAAAGGCGATGCAGATTAGTTCCGCATCGCCTTATAAAGAAGATAGTTATGATCAGATTTTACCAACAAGATCGAGTCCGGGTTTGAGGGTATCTTTCCCGGGTTCCCAGCTTGCCGGGCAAACCAGTCCGTCGGATTCACGGACAAAACGAGAGGCTTTAAGTTTCCGAAGAATTTCACGGATATTCCGGCCAATGCTGTTATCGTGCATTTCAAAAGCCACAACTTTCCCGTCCGGATCAATAATGTAACTGGCCCGGCGAGATACCCCTTCTTCCGGTATCAGCGTACCAAAGGATTCACAAATCTTCCGGGTTGGATCGGCCAGCATTGGAAACTTTACTTTCGAAATCGCCTCAGAAGTATCATGCCATGCTTTATGCACGAACGCCGTATCGGTACTGATACTCATCACTCTTGCCCCTTCTGCAATGAACTCTTCCTCCAAAAGTGCAGCTTCTTCCAGCTCTGTCGGGCAGACAAATGTGAAGTCGGCCGGGTAAAATAAAAGGACGAGCCATTGTCCGCGATAATCGGAGAGGGTGATGGAGTCTATATCGTCTTGATAGTAAGCATCCGTTTCAATTTCAGGAATTGTTTTACCTATACCTAACATAATTCAAATAAATTAATTAATAATTATAAAGTAATATTGGTCATATGAACTTTCTTTAAATTCGAATAAAACTACCAAATTACGTCGCTTTCTTCAAGGGGGAATGCATCTTAAGTGAATGTTGTACAACAGGTTAGAAGCGGTTCCATCCTGTATTATTAGCAAGAATGAAATAACACCCATTAGATAATAGTGGATAGCAAGATTTTATAATCAGGTGCGAAATACTGTAGATGCAGCTTGTTAATAAACCGAAAAATTGAAACAAAAAAGGCGGCAAAACATGGTTGTTCCACCGCCTTAAAAAAAAGATCCCCGGGAATTATTCTGATGACGGCAGATTCACTTCCAGAGGGGTATGGGCCACCTTATTTTTCATATGGCGGTTTAAATATCGGTTGTACACATTCATAATCAACAGATAGCTATCCAGATTATATGCCGCTCCGTGAGCGCCAAGCGGATAAATCCTCAAATCAGCATCTTTTCCGGCATTGGTCAGAGCGGTGATAAACTGCATGGTGTTCCGGACGTGTACGTTGTCATCCATCGTTGAATGGATGAGCAACAGATAATCCTGCAGATTCTTGGCATGCGTGGTCGAGGACGACTGAATATAGCCTTTCTCGTTGTCGGAAAGCAGACCCATGTAGCGCTCGGTATAAATAGAATCGTAGAGGCGCCAGTCGGTCGGTGGCGAATTCGCAATGCCGAGTTTGAACACACCCGGATGGGTCGTAAGCGTGTACGTAGTAATATAACCACCATAGCTGGTCCCCATGATGGCAATGTTGCTGCCGTCGACGTACGGAAGATGCTTCAGATAGTTGGCTGTTTCCACGAAATCATGGCTTTCCCATTTGCCGAGGTGCTTATAAACGATCTTCTCGAATTTACTGCCATAGTTGTTTGATCCCCGGTTATTGACATCCACGACAATGTATCCTTCCTGTGCCAGGTATTGATGAAACGCACTTGTTTCAAACTGATCGTAAACGTCCTGCGACCCCGGACCACCATACACAGCCATAACCACCGGGTACTTTTTGGTCGAATCAAAATTCATCGGCTTGATCATATAACCATCAAGTCCCTGACCGTCGGAAGTGGTGAAATGGAATAAATCCCGCGGTGAGTAAAAATGTTGTTTGATATACCCGGAGACCTCATTGTTATTCACCAGTTCTTTGATCAATTTTCCACGGGTCGATCGCAGGTCAACATGCGTCGGTGTTGATACATTCGACCAGGTATCGATGTAGTACTTCGTATTGGGCGACATATTGAATTCGTGATCGCCGGGAATTTTGGTTAACTGTTTCTTATGCGATCCATTGAAACGAATCGAATAAAGCTGACGCTGAAGTGGTGAATTTTCGGTCGATGTGAAGTAAATCGTTTTATGGCGCGTGTCGACTCCATCTATTCGGGTAACACACCATTTTCCGTGAGTTACCTGGTTGAGCAGCTTCCCGTCATAATCGTACCGGTAGATGTGTTGCCAGCCATCTTTATCTGACAACCAGAAAAATTCTTTCATTCCCTTGGGGAAAATCATATAGTCGTGTACACCTGCATAGAAGTCAGCCACATCAATCCATGTATTCGATGCCTGTTCCATGACCATTCGGCGTTGACCGGTTTCTACATTGAAGAAAAAGAGCTTCAGATCATTCTGAGCCCGATTAAGAGTAACAACAGCCAGCGTATTCTTCTCACTGGTCCAGTAAATCCGTGGGATATAAAAGTCTCCGGTCAGACCGGTATTGAGCCATATTTTTTGGCCGGTTTTCACATCGACAACACCAATTTTTGCAGTCGGATTCGGATCGCCAACCTGGGGATACCGAATCTTCACATATTTGGGGTGAAGTCCCTGGTAATTGGTTATCTGAGCCACCGGTTCTTTGCTTTCATCGACCTGCCAGTAGGCGATGTACTGATTGTCGGGCGACCACTTCCAGGCCTGGACGATGCTGAATTCTTCCTGATAGACCCAGTCGAAGTGACCGTTAAAGACGTGCTTGGTCGCATCGTTTGTCAGTTGTTTCTCTTTCTGGGTCGAGAAATCATAAACGTACATATTCCCTCCCCGTTCGTATCCAATCATCGATCCATCGGGGGAGAGTTCTGCCGTACGGGCATTATTGACGGCAAGTTTAAGGGACTTGTCCGCGGTTGAATAGATGTAGTAGTCGGCAAAACCCGAGTGGCGATAAAGCTTGCGAAAATTGGTTTGGAATAGCAGGTGTTTTGAATCGTGGGCCCACTGAAAAGACCGGTACTGGAAAGGCTCGGTAGTGTCCGGGAATGTGTGGTTGCCGGCATCAAAAATTAAAACGTTTTTTCCCGTTTTGGGATTATACGCCATGATCTCATCCCGGTTTTTTCCTTCGTTGTATTGCGTATAGGAATAACGATCCCCCCCATCAATCCAGTTGACGCTTCGTGGTCCGCTTTTACCCGAAAGATATGACGACGAAAGGATGGCATAATTCAGGTTTTTGTATGGGGTCTTGTTCTGCGCCAGGCTAGGTGGTAGATACACGAACAGGGATAGAACCGCTATCAAGCCATAGCGGGAGAAACTGTTTAACTTCATGCCTTTTTAGTTAAAGATGAGGGATGATAACCGGACTAAAATAGTGAAAGGTAACAAAGGTTGGAAGCGGAATAACGTGAGATTTCGGATTATGGATCCCCGGGTAAACCCGATACTTATAGCCTGCTTTATCAGTTAACCACACATCAATGATTTTGATGTTATGTTTGAAGAAAAGGGATTACTTAAAGATCGGCCATCCGAGTGGATTCCTCCATTTCCTCCATATCTCGCCAATCCTTTGTAGCTCAATAGGCTCGTAGAAATTGAAGGGATATAACAAGAATGGAAATGACATGATCAAAAGCAACTTTAGCGTGAGCCTGAGCCACAGATGCAGGCCGGAGCACAAGTATCCCAAAAAGAACAGGCCAACACCGACCAAAAACATCTTGATCAATTTCGATATCTCATATGGAACATGATATTGGCGTTGCGAGAAGAAATAGGAAGCCACGAAAAAGAAGAATTGAGAAAATGAAAGTGCAATCGCAGCCCCCATGCTTTTAAGCCACGGAATCAGGGCAAAGTTCAGGATTAAATTCACAATTGCTGTTGTGAAGGTAATAGCCGTTAAAATGCGGGTTTTTTTTGTAAGATGGATTCCGGTAACAGCCACATCCCTTAAAGCAGAAAAATAGAAGCTGAAAGCAATCACCGGGACGATTCCAAAAGCCTTCCAATAATAGGTACTGGAGGCCAGAACCTTGATTGCTTCCTGTGCAAACAAGCTCAGAAAAAGGATACAGATCATAATTCCGAACCCATAATAGGTCATCGCTTTGCTATAGAAACGTTTGTTGTCCGGATCATTCATTTTTTTGAAAATCATCGGACTAAGTGCCAGACTGACCGATCCAATGATAAATACCTTGACCACGTTGGCCACCTTTACACCGAGTGAATACAGGCTGACTTGGTCCAGACCGTAGAACCCGTTAATTATGAATCTGTCCACGGTTGTTAGAGCTATACTAGCCAGAGCAGCGAACATGATGGGGACGCCATAACTTAGAAGAGGTCTGAACAGGGAAGGACGAAAGCGAAAAGAAATATTCCTGAGTGAATACGGAGTGATCACGATGAAGTAGGCGACGTTTCCGATGATCTGAGCCTCAAGGATCCCAGCGAGTCCCCTTTTAAAATAGAGTAACAAAATGAGGGTAGCTGCCAGCATAGTACCCAGTCGAACGACATTGCTAGTAGTATAAAGCCCTGCCTTCTCCTGCATGCGCATCAGAGCCATGGGAATCATTCCAATAACCTGTAGAGCCGTGCCTATCAGTAGTAATGTAAATTCATAGGTATACTTATCATTTCCGAAGGTTAAGTGAGTAAGTGGCCTGTTGAACAGCAAGATCAAAATAGTGATAGGAATAGTAGCCAGCGCTGTGCCTACCCATATGCTGAAGACCAGTTCCTTTTGCTCCTTCTCACTCTTGATATCGTAATACCATCTTATAAGGGAATTGTATAATCCAAGGCCAAGGACTATGACCAAAATCTGATTGATCGCTTCGAATAAGCCAAGGGCGCCATAAGCATCAATTGTCAGGTAGTGCGGATTCGTGTAAAATGGCAATAAAACAATTCCCACCAGTTTGACGGATAAATTGCCGATACTGTATATTGCCGTGTTTTTAAGTGTTGATTTAATTGAATCGAGCACAATATTTACAAATTCACTTTCCCTAACAGTTCATTGAATAACATGATATTACACCAATGGAATCAGTTTTTATTTGTTACGCTACAAAGGTAGATTAAAATTATTTTTAAAGCACTCAGGCCAGTGGAATAGAAAGATTAATCTGTCTTCTTTAAATGATGGTAATAAGTTGTATCGACATAGAAATGCGATAAGATTCATTCAGTTTTCAACTCTTTATACAAACCTATGGTCCATCGTTCGAATAGCTGATTTTGGAGCCAACAAACATCGAAATTATAACCAAGGGCCATAACATCAGCAAAGTTGATATGATTATCAACGAATAGTTGTTATTTATGTGTCAATCCGATGCTCAGGGAAAAAATCAAAATTCATATACATAAGATTTCAGCGTAATTAATGAGGAAAAAGTCATTTTTACTGGTTACATATGGAAATTATTCGCATGCTAGTTCGAGAATCAGAGCTGTTAATTACATCCCGCTTTTAAAAAAAGAATATGACTGTAGTGTCACTTGGATTCCAAGAGTTTCAGATGGTATAAGATCAGGGGTTTACGGAAGACTCAGATTTTTTTTTCTTAAACGGTACTATTTCCTGAAACTGGCTTACTGCTTAATTTTTTATAAATGGGATCTGGTGTTTGTCCAGCGTTTCTTTATGAATGGTCTCTTCCTTGATATCCTTAGGAAGAAAAAAATCAAGATGATATATGATTTTGATGACGCGATATATCTTCCGAAGAGTTCCCAAAAGGGTAACTATGAAAAAACGATAACAATGATCAATTCGGCGGATCATGTTATCGTTTCATCTCCCTCATTGTTGGCGTTTTGCAAGGATCAGGGTGTGATTTCGAATGTCGACCTGATAACGACACCCGTTGATACCAGAATAATTAAACCACCAGACAAAAGAGAGGAAAAGGATACCAGGGAAAGGGACCTGCTGACAATCGGTTGGATTGGCTCTCCATGGACAACTAAGTATCTTCTCGATGTCTCGGATGTCTTTCGCAAACTTTCCAAAGTCATAAATATTCGTCTGCTTGCACTCGGAACTCACGGGGACTTTGAAATCAAGGGAGTTCGACTGGATAAAATTCAATGGTCGGTTGAAAATGAAATTCATTATCTCAGGGAGATGGATATTGGAATTATGCCTTTGTCGAAAGATAAATGGGCAGAAGCAAAAGGTGGGTATAAACTGTTTCTCTACATGGCTGCGGGACTACCTGTTTTAGCATCGTCGGTAGGTTTTAATAATCAGATAGTTCAACACGGTGTAAATGGTTACCTCTGCAATAAACAACAAGACTGGTATGACTATTTGAAAAAGTTACACGAGGACGCCACTCTTCGGTTAAGAATGGGAATGGCGGGAAGGTCGGAAGCAGAAAAAAAATTTAGTTACAAAATTAATTCTCAAAAACTGTATTCTGTAATTGATCAGCTTATTTTATAATTAATAATAATAATATATATATGGAATTAAATGATTTAATGGAGCTTATTCAAGATGGGGAAAAGATAGTTATTGAGTTGGGGTGTGGAGAAAAAAAACAACCAGGGACAATTGGCATAGATAAATTACCATTAAAAAATGTGGATTATGTGTGGGACTTGGAAAAAGGATTGTCATTTTTGCCAGATAATAGCGTGGATGAAATTCGTTCAAAACATTTTTTAGAGCACGTTGAACATTTCGAAGAATTGACGAAAGAGATTCACAGGGTTCTGAAGCCCGGTGGTATTCAAATAGTTACTGTACCTCATTTTTCAAATCCATATTACTATTCTGATTTTACACACAGGCGATTTTTTGGTCTTTATTCATATGATTACTTTTCAGATCCCGAATTTCAATTAAGGCGAAAAGTCCCGGCTTTTTATGTGGAT
>DATFNI010000219.1:0-4007 GCA_035266485.1 Balneolales bacterium | reverse complement strand
GCCGCAACGATTAGGGAGGCTTCATTTGAACTGATGGAAAGGTCCTTTTTCAAGAATACGAGTGCTCCCGCAATAACTCCAATGTCGAAACCATAGAGCAGACCTCCGAGACCTGCAATTGCCATGACGATGAGCACAGTTTTATTCATTTTCATTGTGAGCCCTGTTTGCTATTGCTTAATCTGTAAATACGAATATCCTCAACTCCAAAAAAACTGTATGATAATAGGAAAAAAGTTATCAATTATCAGAATTTCATTTATGTATTATACCATCAATTTATCTTCAACCCTGCCTCTATAATAGTACACTCGTAACATTGTCAGCTAACATCTTGTTTTTTTGAATACCGATACTTTTTCAAGATGCACGGCAAATCGTATATTGTCATCTAACTTAGCCGATCATTTACACACCCATGTTCCAATTGTGTCAAAGTTAACCGCCATAACCATATTTCAGAATCGTGCTTCTGAGGTCGAATCAACTTTAACAGCACTGTACGAACACCACGGCCTTCCCCTCGAGCTTATCATCATCAACGATGGCTCCAAAGATGATACCAGTGGCATCATTCAATCCGTCGTGGAGTATTTTCAACATGAGGAGACTTATTACTTCGAACATGAGGCCCCCATCGGTTATGGAAGGTCGCTGAATGAAGCCCTTCTTAACGTGACCGGCGATATTATCTGGGTTCCGGAACATACATCGGATATCGATTTCGAGAAAACGACCTCCCTTTTAGAACACCTTGCAACGTTTCCATATGCCGGCGCCTCACTTATGACCCCGGATGTCGAATCGTTGGGGATAACCGGAGACGTCGGCTCGTTTCCATCGGATCAGTCTTTTTTCTGGAACTGGAATGTTGTCCCGGAAAAGGAACGCTATTTCAATCCAGCCATGGAGCGTGGTTTTGGGTTCGAATTATGGCTCAGAATCGGCAGGCCACGGCTATGGAAAGCACCGGTTAATCTTTTTACCGGCTCGACAAAGTGGAATTTTTTAGATCTGAAACGATCCGATCGCAATGAACTCCGTTATGCCTTGCTCCGGGGCGGAGCCGACAACAGGGATCAGGCACGGATCATTGAACAACAGATCGAATTCATCCCCCGGACAATCAATGTATTGGAAATCAGTTCTGAGAAACAGGAAGAATCAACCGAACATATCGCGCTGATTGAAAAAGCGCAGAAGGCACTCAATGATGGCAACTACTCGGTAAGCCTGGATGCTGTAGAACGCGTCTTGCGTGAAGATCCCCTGCATAAAAATGCGCTGACTCTGAAAATACAGCTTCTCGAGCGCATGCGTCGATATGTGGAGGCTTCCGAACTCAAATACACGCTCAAAGCCGCCGGTGGACATCTCCCCGATGAAAAAGTGCCAGGCACCGATCATCAGAAAGATCAAATAACCAATGAGGACGAAGAACAGGAATATCAGCCCGAGGATGAACCTGAGGGAACCGAAGAGGTAGTCGAACTTTCGGATAATGCTGAAGCCGGCATGGAGCCTGCACAGGAATCCGGGACCGGACAAATTGATTCGGATGGGGAAATTTCTGATGAAACTGAGTCCGTAACGCCGAACGCCACCGGCAATCGTGATGAACAGATTGCTATTTCTCTGCTTATTGCTGTCTCAGGGTTTGCCCAGTCGCGGCTGGAACGTTGCTTACACTCTTTGCATCAAAACGAATCACAGACAGGAATCGAGCTGATCATTATAGATAATGCAACGCTCGACAACACCCCGGAATACCTCGAACAATTACAGGCTGATCGTTTTTTTAATTGTCGCGTACTTACAAATCCACAGAATCGGGGATTTGCCAAAGCCATCAATCAAGGAATTGACAATGCTCGTGGTGAGTATGTCTGCGTTATGCACGATGACGTGCAGGTTAAAATGCCTCTGCTTCATCAGCTGAAAAAACTGCTGGCTGATAACAAGGCATTCGGAGCTGTAGCCCCATTAACCGACTATACTCTGAATCTGGATCAGGTGTCCGAAAGAGCGGAATCGGCCAAATCGGATATATTGATCGAGACAGAATATCTGGACAGCTTTTACCTTTTATTCCGGAATAATGACATTCGGTTCGATGAAACGTTTGGAGCAGCCTATTTTGAGGACATTGATTTCAGTTTTCAACTTCGTGAAAACGGATCGAAAGTGGGTATTTCGCCCGGACTTTGGATTCATCATGAATTTGGCCAGACAACGGCCGAACTGGGAATTCCGGTGAAATCTCCCAGATATTGGGAAAATGCCGAATATTTCCACAAAAAATGGAATATGGAGATCACGTTTCCGGCAGAGCAGGTACATGCACCCGACGTAGATAAGCTATTGATCATCAATGAATTAATTAATCCACACTTCCCTGAACCCCACCTGAAGCAGCTCTTTGATGAGTTGTTTACCAGTGAGCTACGTACCCAAATTCTGGAAAATAATTGGCCGAAAGATGTCCTGCTTGGCTTGGTACAGCTTATGATGAAGATGGAAGTCAGGGATGTATTACGATCTCTGGAAGAAGAACTCAATGACGTGGAACTCGATGTCGATATGCTTTATGAACTTGCCTTCTTCTATTATCGTCATAACATCTTTTCAAGGAGTCGTTTTTACATATCCGAGTATCCGGGGGATACGGTTCCTTTCCATTTCAGGTTATTGGAGCTGGAAATGTTACTGGCCGAAAAAGAAGCGGAAAAAACTGTTGACCTGCTCACCTCTCTGCTCGAAGAGAATCCCTCTCATCCCGATTTGTACCGGATTTCCGGCGAATTACACAGCCTGAACGGCGACGAAGAGGAAGCCTCACGATTCTTTGAATTGGCAGCCCAAATCGATCCCTATCGCTATCCAGAAAAGAATAAGACCCCATGATAATATAAAATGTTATACAAAAGATGAGAAATTTGTAACAAAAGGAACTTTTACATCGCAACACCTGTTAAATTGCTGCAGTAGTAATATTTTGTTGCAAGGAAGTCAAGTATTTACATTAAAGTATGGGTGTATGAAGTTTCTAAAATTTGCATCAAGCACCAGCAAAATCGTCCATATTAAGGGCGACAGGTATCCGACTCTGTGCATGGCCAATGGTGGTGAAACCCAGGAATTCGATCATATTCCTGCGAAGCATCGCTTATGTGGGCACTGCCGTTATACCTATGAAAGGCTGAATCCCAAAGCGGACGTAAAACAACTTACAAGGGATTGGAAGAAGAAAGTGCTGGATTGACGTTCTTCTTCGTATCTGATTTACCCCAAAATTTGATTGAGTACAGATGCAAGCCTGACGCCTGCACGATATAGTTGTTTGTCAACCACAGGCTGGGCAGCTTCTATATATGCTTCTCCGATCCTCCTGTTTTTCGGAAGCTTGCCGTAGGCGACCTTTTGTGCCTCTTTGTGCGTCTGAAGTGCCCAATCGACAATTGACCCTTTTTCAATAGGTTTGATATTTACACCCTTGTGCTTTGCAAGAAGTGTCTTAGCCAAGTCAGCCGCAGACGTATCCTCGTGTGAAATAATATTGGTATCCCAGACGCGATGCAGATTTGTGTGGTGTCCAAAAAACGTGACTTCGACCTCATTTCCGCCTTTATCATCATTGTTAGATGCATGAAGTGGTTGATGCAAATCGCCAACAAAATGGATAAGAAACGCGAGCGCATAAGCTCTTGTACTGTCGCCGAGCGTATTGTTGTTCAAAATCTGTTTGAAATGATAGATAATATCTATAACACAACTTTTGTCCGGACAGTCGCGGGACGGCACATAATTATTTGCCTTGAGTGGGATATCGACATAATGCCATGAACCCGTCTCGGGGTGTGAATACCGGTATTCATCGGCAAAACTGGCAACTTCCGCCATATTATTTGCATGCATTACGGCAAGAAGTTGTTGCACTTTTTCAGATGCTGTTTTATTCAGATAGTGTTGCGCAACATCCGCTATTACTTCATGTCCTTCCTTACCCC
>DATFNI010000218.1:0-4454 GCA_035266485.1 Balneolales bacterium | reverse complement strand
TGACCGGGATAACGAACCCTGGCACAGTGCTGAGTCCGGCGGTTTGTTGCGGGATGTGGTTTACGGGTTTAATGATGGTCTGACGGCAAATTTTGGGTTGATTGCCGGAGTCATTGGTGCGAAGGTCAGTGCCCACTTCATTCTCATCTCGGGAATTTCGGGTATGATTGCCGATGCTCTTTCGATGGGGGCATCCGGTTTTTTGGCGGCGGCCAGTGAGAAGGAAGTCTTTGATCACGAGAAAGCGATGGAAGCTGAGGAGATTCGCGTCATGCCGGAGCTGGAAAAAGAAGAGCTTGTTATTATTTATGAATCCAAAGGGCTGACCAGGGAAAAGGCACAACAGATGGCCGCTGAAATCATGCAAACACCAGATCGGGCTCTGTCCGACATGATTCATGAAGAACTTGGACTGGCCGCACCACAGATCACTCCTTTCAAGGAGGGCTGGGTAACCGGACTGGCAACCGCGATTGGTGCGATCATTCCGGTCATCCCATTTATCTTCTGGCACGGTACAGCGGCGATCGTGATCTCATTTATTATCGCGATGACCACTCACTTTCTGGTTGGAGCGGCGCGCAGTTTCTTTACCGGTCGAGGAGTGATACGCAGCGGTATCGACATGTTTGTGGTTGGATTCGGCGTTGCGATTGCCGGTTATCTTATTGGTGATTTTTTCTTGCACAGCTGAGATAGACACTAACCCTTAAAAAAATGGCTATTTATTAATAGAATAGTAACAGTTCCGAAATAACTGCGTTACATAGAAGTTAGTATTTAAAGAAAATCTTATACAGATCTATTACCTCATGCGCGATATAGAACTCGTTGTTATTTCGGATGTCCACCTCGGTACAGTCGGATGCCGTGCAGGAGAGCTGCTCAATTATCTCGGATCCATACGTCCCCAGACATTGGTGCTGAATGGTGATATTTTTGACATATGGCAGTTCAAAAAGCATTTCTGGCCGGATACCCACCGTCAGGTCATCAAAAGACTCATAGAGTTGATTACCGACGGAACTCAAGTCTATTATCTTACCGGCAACCATGATGATCTTCTTCGCAAATACAGTCCGATTCGTTTGGGGAACTTCAAACTTTGTGACAAACTGGTTCTGGAACTCGGAGAAAAAAAGGCATGGTTTTTCCACGGTGATATATTTGATGTCACCATGGGGTATTCAAAATGGCTCGGCCGGCTGGGAGCCATCGGGTACGATTTCCTGATCGTACTGAACCGTATGGCAAATTTTTGGTCTGAAAAAATGGGTCGGGGACGCTTCTCTTTCTCAAAAAGAATTAAAGACAGCGTAAAAAAAGCAGTACAGTATATTAGCGATTTTGAGAAGGTGGCAGCCGAAATGGCCATTGGAAATGGGTATGATTTCGTTATATGCGGACACATTCATCACCCGGAGATACGATCCATCCAGACCGGCAAAGAAGAGGTCGTCTATATGAATTCTGGTGACTGGATCGAAAATTTGTCTTCGCTTGAATTCGATAATGGGGTTTGGACCCTCTACCGCTACCAGGATGAATTTGCCAATGTGGAACAGCAAGGTGTTCAGCCCAAATATCTTAACAGGGAAGATCCGGCGGAACTGCTTGATATGGAATATGTTTCCGAACAGATGAGGTACATCATCGAGGGATATTCCAGAAACGGATAGTTACGGTATCCTGTGTCTTACCATTTTAAAACAGGTGTTTATCCTCATGGCACTTCGAAAATCGGTCATTCGGTCCATCGATCTGTCGCAAACTTTGTTCTCTGCCGAAGATATCGCAAGCCCTCTCTTGATTCCACGCTTATCTACCTTTAGATTTGTGCTGTCTTAAAATCCGGCACAAAAAAATATTATGCCTTCTGTACCCCTCAAATGGGAATATATATCGTTTCGCGAGTTTGAGCCAGCAGTATTATATGCCTGGCTGCAGGCAAGGCAAAATGTGTTTGTACTTGAGCAGAAGTGTTTATATCCCGATATAGACGGATTGGATACTCACTGTCACCATCTGCTGGGGTGGATACCCGAACACAAAGAACGAACCCTTGTTGCAGGTTCAAGAATTGTTCCACCTGAAATGAAATTTCCAGGTCCATCGATTGGCCGTATCATGACAATGAAGGAGCACAGGGGGAAGTCATATGGCAGAGCTCTGTTGCACGAATCCATCAGGCGAACCCTTGAAGCTTATCCGAATCAGACGATTTACCTTGAAGCACAACAGTATTTGGAACGTTTTTATAAGGAATTTGGATTTGACACGATTTCCGAACCCTATGATGAGGATGGTATCATGCACGTTGTTATGTCGGGTACACCGGAACGTTTGAGAGCTAACAAATCCAAATCAAATACGTTATAGCCGTACATGAAAGAAATTGAAGATATTTTAAATATGCACGATTCTTCAAAAACCGCTAATGTCGACTCCTTCATAATTGTAGGAGACCGCATCTTGCTAAAACCCCGGGAGCAGGAAAACATGACAAAAGGGGGCCTCTACCTTCCTCCTGGAGTTAAGGAGAAAGAGAAGATCCAGAGCGGTTATGTGTTGAAGACGGGCCCCGGGTATGCGGTTGCTCCACCGTTAAATGAAGATGAACCGTGGAAGGAATCGTCTCGTCATCCCCAATATATCCCGCTGCAGGCCAAATATGGCGATCTTGCCATCTATCTGCAAAACCAGGCCTACGAACTCGAATACAAAAACGAGAAATATATAATAGTCCCGCAGTCGGCAGTGCTGATGCTCATCCGGGAAGAAGATCTGGGCGAATGAATTCCGACAGAATAGCTCCCATCTGTAAGGCGGACCATCAACCAGGTACCTGATCGGTTCACTTTCTAACATTCTTTGCCAGGATGGATTTCACCGCAAGATCGAAAGGGCCTTCGAAGAATTATTTTGGCCGTGCTTTATTTATATCCTGAGCTGGTTTTTCATCAGTTAGTAATGAAATCGACGGCCAGCGACCGGAAACCAGTTTGACAACAATCGTCAGAACTGCCAATAAAATGGCAAAGCTCAGTAATAATCCAGGGAGCGCCCGTATCAATAATCCGAAATTACTCATAGCTATATTTATCCATGTCCTCGATAACGTTCACTGATCGATTTAACTAAAATGAACGGTGAATATTATGGAATTTGAGGAAATATTGTGACGATTGTGCGGCTCCAATACTTAAAAATATACTTTCCCATTGAAAAATATCCTGTTCTTGCTTATATCATGTTAATACTTGCGGGAAGCGCTTTTAACAGGTGCGATCAAAAAAGAGGATTGTATGAATGGAATACTGTTGGCTATTGCAGGAATGGCAGCCATGTTGTTGGGTTACCGCTATTATTCCCGGTTTGTGGCGGACCATATTTACAAACTAAGTCCGGATTTTAAAACACCCGCCCATCAGTTTCAGGATGGCGTCGATTTTGTGCCGACCAATAGGTGGATACTCTGGGGACATCATTTTACCTCCGTTGCCGGCGCTGCCCCCATCGTTGGTCCCGCTATCGCATTATACTGGGGATGGCTTCCCGCCCTGTTATGGGTAATTTTCGGGACCATCTTTGCCGCAGGTGTCCATGACTTCGGAACCCTGGTACTATCCATCCGAAACAAGGGACAATCGGTAGGAACCCTGGCAAATAAGTTGATTGGGAAACGGGCAAAGATCCTTTTCCTTTTCATTATCCTGATCCTCGTTTTAATGGTGAACGCTGTTTTTGCATGGATCATTGCCAACCTTTTTATCACTTTTCCTGCCAGCGTGTTATCCGTTTTCATCCAGATTCCGCTAGCCATATGGATTGGGTATAAAGTCTACCGCAAAAGTGGGAAATTGCTGGGCCCATCGCTTATTGCCTTAGCTGTGATGTACCTGGCCGCAGTGGTTGCCAGTTATGTACCGGCGCTGCAGATCAATATGGTTCAGTATTTCGGCGGAGCAAACCATATCGTTCTTTTTGGGCTCAACGGGGTTGGCATGGCATTTTTCGTGTGGATCATCATCCTGATGGTCTATGTATACCTGGCTTCCGTCCTGCCGGTCTGGGTTTTGCTGCAACCCCGTGATTACATCAATTCCCATCAGTTGGTTGTCGGGCTTGGCATTCTTTATGCAGGCCTCCTGTTCGTCCATCCACAGGTGACGGCACCGGCAACACATCCGGCGACAGACGTCTCCTGGTTTCCGCTACTTTTCATAACCATTGCCTGCGGGGCCATATCGGGTTTTCACGGACTGGTTTCCTCGGGAACGACATCCAAACAAATCGATCGCGAGACCGACGCCCGGCTGGTTGGTTATCTGGGAGCCGTGGGGGAAGGGATACTGGCACTGATCTCCATTATTGCTGTTGCCACATTTTTCACCTCGACAAGTGCCTTCATAGCAACTTACAGCAGTTTCACAGCGGCAAGCCACCAGGGACTG
>DATFNI010000217.1:0-6187 GCA_035266485.1 Balneolales bacterium | reverse complement strand
CTCCCGGATGGCTCCCTCGACCGAGGCGGCTTCCTTCAGCCGGCCCATGAACCATTCCCCGTTTTCCGTAGCTTTGGTCATCAGGTGATCCTCAAAAAGAGCATCGATGGCAGCAAGCCCGGCGCTGCAGGCAAGTGCGTTGCCCCCGAAGGTGGTCCCGTGTGAGCCGTAGGTAAAGGCTTTTGAAACATCCTCGGTTGCCAGAACGGCACCGATCGGGAACCCGCCACCAAGGCCCTTGGCAAGCGTCACCACGTCGGGTTTCACACCGAAATGCTCGCTGGCCAGAAACTTGCCGGTCCGACCGAATCCACATTGGATCTCATCAAAGACGAGTAGGGCACCGTATTGATCGCATAATTCGCGTGCTGTTTGAATATATTCACTGTTCACGATGTGGATACCTCCTTCACCCTGGATGGGTTCGAGGAAGATGGCAAGAGTGTCCTCTCCGACGGTATCCTTCAACGCTTCCAGATTATTGAATGGGATGCGCTGGAATCCTTCGGGCAGCGGTTGGTATCCTTCCTGGTATTTGGCTTTCCCCATGGATATTGCTCCGAGTGAACGGCCGTGGAAACAACCCTCCATTGCCAGGATCTTGCCGCTTTTTCCTTTCAGATACTGATACCGGCGCACCAGTTTGATCACCCCTTCGACGGCTTCGGTTCCACTATTGCAGAAAAAGACCCGGTCGAGAGACGTCAAGTCCACCAGCCGTTTGGCCAGGTTTGCCTGCGGCGGGGTAGTGTAAAGATTTGATACATGTATCAGTTTGCCGGCCTGATCACGTATGGCCTCAACCACGCGGGGGTGACAATGGCCCACATTGTTCACGGCGATTCCTGCCAGTGCATCCAGGTACTGGCGGCCGCCTTCATCCCACACGTGTGCGCCTTCACCGCGGACAAGGGTGATCGGCTGGCGTTTATATAGTTGAAAATGATAAGTCTGATCGAGTGTTTGTACTTCGTTCATATAGATGAAATCTCTTATTGACTGATGGTCGTTCCAGTCGGTTTGTTTCGAACCAAAGCATCCATAAGTCTTTCCGGCTTTTTTCCGTTCAGTATCAAAGCCCGATCCACGCCCGATTCCACGGCAACGCGGCAGGATTCGATTTTCGGGATCATTCCGCCCCGGATCGACTGATGCATCTGCGCATCAATATCCCCGAGGTTCATCCGGGAAATAAGGCTTTTCGGATCTTCCGGTTCCTTCAGCAAGCCATCGACATCCGTGAGTACAACAAAACGCGATGCCTGAACAGCCGCCGCGAGGTGACCGGCGAAGATATCGGCGTTTACATTGTAGTCCTTCCCGTCCGTACCAAGACCTATTGGTGCAACAACCGGAATGTAACCTTTTTTGAGAAGCAAATGAATGAGTTCCGGATCAATTTTATCTACATCTCCAACCTGCCCAAGATCTTCGTCGGGTCTGTTCTCAAGTTTACGCTTCTTCACCCTGGCCATCATTCCGTCTTTGCCGGACAGTCCGACAGCAGGTACTCCCTCTGCATTGAGCAGACGGACCAATTCTCCATTGACACGGCCGCGCAACGCCATCTCTACAAAGGGCATAGCCTCGCTGGTGGTCTGCCGGAGTCCGTCTATGAAGCGGCTTTCGATGCCGGCAAGTTGGAGGGTGTCCTTAATAAATGGGCCTCCGCCATGCACGATAACAAGCCTGACTCCGGACTCATACAGGGCTTTAATCTGCCTGATCAGCTCTGCCCGGATATCGGCGTTTGTCATGGCATTTCCACCGTATTTAATGACTGTGAGTGAAGATAGATCGGGGTCGGACTGTAGGGGATCGATCGTAGGATCGTTTGAGAATGGCATTGTTATTTCGTTGTACTCGTTATACTTGCGAGTTTTTTGAAATTTTTTTTACGTGTGAATGTGTGTATCGAATCCTGATTTGTATTTCAATTGAAATATAACGAATTGAGTGTTAATTATAAATTAATTCTTTGATCAATATTTATATGCTTCCCTCAATATATTATGTCAAACAGTAAATAATTATAATAAAATAAAAATGTATGTTTTTTTGATGTATATATTTTCAAAATGAAGCCTGCGTAAGGAGAAAGACAAGCAACATCAGGATCTCTTCTACATCTGGCAACACGTATCCGCCAAGTGTTACAATCACTGCCGATTGCCACGAGATCCTTCGCCCCGGGTTGGGTTGTTTATGACTCACACGCCCGGAAATGGGGCTCAGGATGACATCTTTGTGTTGAAATCTATCATCAGGAACCCTGATCTATTCATACCTTATCCTTTGACCTTTCAACTTTTAACTTGCCGTCATTTCTTCCCGCTCTTTTTAGGAATCAGCCGGATGGTGATATACAGGTTCATGTCCTTGCCGCGGTTGATCTTCTCGGTATCGGTCTTGTATCCTTTAGCCGTTATTTTGAGCTTCTTATGGCCCTTGCCGACGTTGGCAAGCCGAAATGTACCGGTACTGTCCGATTTGGTTTTCTGACTGGTCCCGACAAGCTGGATAGTGGCGTTGCCCACCGGTTTTCGCGTTTTATTATTAATGACTTTGCCGTCCAGACCAATTTTTAAACCCTGGGTCGGGTCATAATGTCCCTGGCCATAACTGGCCGGAACAGATAGAATTCCAAGCAGCATGATAGCCACTATCGAAAAAAATAAAGTGTGAATGCGTCTCATTGTAAAACCTGTCTGTTTTAATTCGTTACCTGATAACGAATGGTTATCATCCCGCAAGCTGCATTACTATAAATAGGGAAGAGGGCCTTATCGTTTCGTTGGGTGATGTTGGTTGTCGAATGAACAGTACCAACATGGTCTAAACGCCAAAAAACCGCTTAACTTTTATCATAGAGGATGTAAGCGCTCTGGTACAATGGAGATGCCTGATTTCGCAGGAACGACGTTAGCGTGTGTGACTTATGTACTCGTGGTCATTTAAGATAAAACCACCTTTCCTATGTTGAACACACACTATCACCCATTACTCCCGTCATTCCCGACCGTGACCGCGAATCTTTAGGTGTCTGTCGTTGATGTGTCCCCGGTCAACTAAAGGAATTCCGGAATTCCACCGGTGTGAGTCTCGTTTTTCTTTTGAATAACTTGCTGAACGACTGCGAATGCTCAAAGCCCAATTCATAGGCAATTTGGCTTACGGACAGATCCGTAGTGGACAATCTTTCTTTCGCCTTCTCTATCAATTTATTATGAATATGTTGTTGGGTGCTTTGACCGGTCAATACTTTGAGCATGCTGCTCAGGTAATTGGGAGATACATTTAATTCTCCGGCAATGTAATGAACGGTGGGCAATCCTTTTTCAAATACATCACCGTTGAAATATTCTGTAAGTATTGCCTCCAGGCGTTCGAGGATTTGATGGTTGGTTATTTTCCGGGTGATGAACTGGCGATGATAGAACCGGTCGGAATAATTAAACAACACTTCCAATTGCGCAATGATAATATCCTGGCTGTATTTATCGATATTCGAATGATATTCCTGCCGTATGTTCCGAATTATATTTATAATCGTAGTTTCCTCTTTTTCTGAAAGAAACAAGGCTTCATTTACCGAATAATCGAAATATTCATACTGCCTGATCGATTTGGCCAAAGACGTGTTCCAGAAGAAATCAGGGTGGATGAGTAACATCCAGCCAGTTTGCTGATGCTCTTTATCGTCGCCAGGTTGAATTGTCAAAACCTGATGAGGAGACATAAAGAACATGACTCCTTCATCGAAATCAAATTCCTGTTGGCCGTATCTGAATTTAGCATTACAATTTCTTTTCAGTCCGATGGAATAAAAATCATACACCAGGCTTACCGGTTCGGTACCGGGTCCATGCTCGACGGATTCAAGATTTATCACGCTGATTAACGGATGCTCGGGCTTAGGCAGTCCCCGCAGCCGGTGTAATTCGCTTATGGTTTTAATTCTGAGGACCTGGTTGTTGTTCATTTTATATATTGTGTTTAAGATCTAATGGCTATCAGGAATTGCTAAACATTATTAATTGCCATCCGCCGCGGCGAACACAGAAATATTCGCGACTTGTGACCAGTCTAACGCTATGACATGCCACGAGCTCCCCGATTCCCGGGATGACATGACGTGAGGCCGTAGCATAGCCATTTTGCTGTTATCGTTCCTTAATCACCACGGTATTTCCTCTTTTTCCTGGCGGTAAAATTTCCCTGTTGGACCGTCAGTGTCTAACGTCGCGTATTTTACAATTGCTTTCGCGCCTTGCTCCACGGTTTGTGTTCCTTTGAACTGGTTTAGATCGGTTGCGGTGTAACCCGGTGTAACACTATTTATCTTAAAGCTTGTGTCTTTAAATTCATTTGCCAGCATGACGGTGAAAGCATTTAGAGCTGTTTTGGAACAACTATAAGCGTCAAAAATTCTATAATTGGGATTTTGAGTACTATTATGAATAGCCAGGGAGCCTAATCCACTAGAAACGTTTACAATGACCGGTTCCTTTGATTTCTTTAAAAGACTAATGAACTGTTGCGTTGTTTGTACCGCGCCAAAAAAATTCGTCTCAAAGATATTTCTTAATTTTTTCATATCTATTGAGGATATATTTTGTGGCAGATCTCCGGCAATGCCCGCATTGTTTATCAGAACATCCAAAGCCTCTGTTTCGCTCTCTAATTGTTGTTTTGCTTTCTTTATAGAATTGGGATCCGTTACATCTATTTCAAGCAGTTCGACATTCGAAATACCTGATTCTTTCAATTTATTTACGGCATTCGATCCTCTTGTCTTGTCCCTGCTTCCCAAATAAACATAATAATCCAATTGGGCTAATTGTTTTGCCGTTTCAAAACCAATTCCCTTGTTAGCTCCTGTTATTAGTACTGTTTTCATTGCCGTAATTTTTGTTTTTAATGATTCAAAATAACGCAGTCGTAAAGCAATGACGAAGGTCAGCCGGCCTGATCAGCCAGGCCGTTCAGGATATCCATGGTCCCGGAGTCGAGATGTACATCCGCAACGGCGACGTTTTCAGCCAGGTGGTCCGGACTGGAAGTGCCGGGGATGAGCAGTGTTTTTGGAGAATGAGCAAGCAGCCAGGCCAATCCTACCTGTGCGGGTGTTGCTCCTAACTTAGAGGCCGTCTCAATTATGTCCGGATGTTCGGTCACTTTCGCTATGCCCGGAAATGCCGAGCCGAGCGGGAAGAAGGGCACCCATGCAACATCGTGGGCCTCGCACAACTTGAGAAGTGGTTCGGCGGAGCGGTCGAGAACACTGTAAGCATTCTGCACGCATTCGATACCGGCCGGCAGCGCCTGACGGAGCTGGTCGAGCGAGACGTTACTGAGCCCAATGCCGCCGATCTTGCCTTCGTCGCGCAATTTCACCATTTCAGCCAACTGGTCGTCCAGGTTGGCAAGATGTTCATCCGGAACCGGGCTGCCATCATGTTGGGCGTCCATCACGCGGAGGTTGACCACACCTATTTGCTCAACCGCCAGGCTGCGAAGGTTGGCCTCTACCCCGGCGCGGAGTTGGTTGGGATGCTGGGCGGGAATCCAGCCGCCTTGCTCATCGCGATTAGCGCCGACCTTGCTAACCAGTACCAGGTCTTCCGGGTAAGGGTGTAAAGCGGCGTGGATCAATTCGTTGGAAATGCCGTCGCCATAGAACTGGGCCGTATCAATGTGATTGACGCCCAGTTCGATAGCACGGCGCAACACGGCCAGAGCTGTTTTTCGGTCACGGGGTGGTCCCCATACGCTTGGTCCGGGAAGCTGCATGGCACCAAAGCCGATGCGGGCTACCTGACGTCCGCCCAGCATGGCAGTGCCGCCGGGTGTATTGGATCTTGTATTTACTTCAGTACTCATATTTTTAGAATCTTGAATTACGTTTTTAGTTCCATTGCATTATGTCGCAAGTTTGCCCCGAATTTTCGGGGTGACATGGGGTGAAGTTACTGTGAAAAGACTGCGCAAATTCTTTTGAAACCCGGCCGGTTTTATTTTACCTGTTGGAACAATGGTAATAATATTCTTATCACCACAGATATTTCGTTCGGCATAAAGATCCATACTTTGGAAGTTAATCACGTAGCCTGATCCCTGGTTGTTGTAGCTGTTTCTACACTTTCCCAGCGGCTGGTCAATTGAACGACTGTCTGAATTCCACCGG
>DATFNI010000216.1:0-4865 GCA_035266485.1 Balneolales bacterium | reverse complement strand
ATCGAGCGATCCTGGCAGGGAAAATCAAAACGGATAAATCTGCACATCGATGAAGCCAAAGCCCGGCTGTATGGGCTCACTCCACAGGATGTTGCCGGACAAGTCGCACAAGCGGTCGGAGGAACACCGGGTGGCAGACTCCGGGTGTCCGGTGAAATTCCGATACCCGTATGGGTCCGTCTCGAACCAAATCAACGATCGGATGCCGAGGAACTTTCTGCTGTTCCTATCAGGACGATGAACGGCACGCTTATTCCATTGTCGTCTTTTGCAACACCCGGAGTAGTATATGAACCGACTGCAGAAACCCATGAGGCCCTGGTCCCTACTGTTGATGTACTTGGTTATCGCGGCAGTATTTCCATAACGCAATTGCACAGCAATGTGGAAGCCGCACTGGCGGGATTATCAATGCCAAGGGGGTATACCCTGTCCTACCAGGGAGAATACAAACAACTGAATCTGTCCTTTGCACGCCTGCTCAAATCATTTGCCATAGGTGTGGCGCTTCTGTACCTGATGCTGGTCATTGTATTCAAATCGTTTCGCGATCCGGTGGCCATCATGGCCAGTCTGCCTCTGGCACTCATTGGGGCTTCATGGGCCATGCTTATAGCAGATAAACACGGCTGTCTGCCCTCATTCATGGGGCTGATATTACTGATGGGCATCATTGTGAAGAACGGAATCCTGCTGGTCGACTTTGCAAAAGTAGCTATGGCGGAAGGCAAATCACCGAGAGAAGCCATACTCGAAGCCGTCCAGCTCAGAACCCGGCCAATACTAATGACGGCGGGCGCGGCGGCGGTTGGTATGATTCCTATTGCTCTCGAGTGGGCCGTGGGCATTGAACGCCTCTCACCGCTTGCCGTAGTAGCCATCGGCGGATTGATTACCGGAACCTTCCTGACCTTACTTGCTGTGCCGGTATTTCATTTGATGCTTGAAATGGGGCATAGAAACCGTTTGGCGAAAAAAACAGCTAATCACAAATAAACTGACGTAAAAGAAGGGAGGCATGGATCAATGTCTGACAACAATACCTTCCTTCTTGTAATGCGAGAAAATCGAAAAGGCAATCATTTCACTTTAGACAACAGGTTTCAGTTTCCCCAAACAAAAACCAATTCATTAACAACAATACACATTCAATATTTCTTTAATCAAAAAAGAGAGAATAAAAGAAGAAACTCCGTCAAAATTATAACGTATAGGCGATAATAGGGGAATTTTCTTTCATTCATGGAACGGAGGTTGTCATACTACGAATCCTATCCATACTCTTTTTTGCAGCCGGCGTGCTCGAGGTCATTTTCATGATTACAGGCAAGCTTAATCTGTCTGGCGGTTTGGCAGCGATAAGCTTTGCTCTCTTTTTTTGAGGGGTCATCTATGGGCTTGCCGGGATAAAAGACGATCTTCAGGCAATTCGAAGCCATATAAGGCCAACCGAATCAGATACCGGTGATACAAGTCTTTGAAGCCAACTGTCAATCGCCGTACCGTTGATTTATTTGTTTACCCGGATTTAGTGGTTATTTACCTGGGAATAGGGGTTAATGCATTCACAGGAATCAAGACGCTGCTAGGCTTTGGGCCCAAAATCGCAAAACGAATTAATGAGGAGAAGTTGTACAGCTGATTCACAGTGACCCTAAACGGAGAATGACAACGGCCCAAACCTGAAGATCTGTCCGATCATTTGGGACCAACCCCATACCAAACGCTAACAAAAGATGTCATCCTGATTTTTTCCCGCTGCGGCGGGAAAAAGTAGGATCCCGTTTTGCAATCAGCAACGACCTCGTTAAGTTCAACAATCGTTTTTAAATACAAACATCCTTATTCATTTCATACCCTTGTAATTACCGTTCATTCTACTAAATTACATTTCAAACCGGCGCAGGTTATACGCTGGACCGTTGGGTGTAAAGTGAGGTAATCATGGGAGAACATATTTACAGATCAATTCGAGAACCTATAAGAGATCATTTATCCTTTTCTGAACGGTGGAGAGGCCCCGATAAAGGACTAATCATCTGCTGGGAGGTTGGTAGAAAATTAAGTGAGTCTGAGCCAGAGCTGGCAGAACGTGCAAAAATGGAGAACTTCCTGTTTTGGGATGGAAAGGCGGGGTTAGTAAAAAGATGAAGAATGATCATAAATATGGTACACTTCATTATTTGGCACAGTGGCAAGGTTTAAGGGAAGAGGATCTGGACATTAATTTATCCAAGGAATACAAACTCATCTGTTCAAAAATGGAGACGGAAGTCATTCTTACTAATAATTCGGAAGGGGTTAGCAATCCACAAAAAAAATGATGTTCAGTATTTTCGATCTGGAGACTACCGGCTTTTCACCAACCAGAGGAGATAAAATAATAGAGATTGGCGTTGTCAAGATTAATGAAAATGATCAAATAGTTGATAAGTACTCTACACTAATCAATCCAGAACGTGATATATCAAATTACTATATCCACGGAATTGAACCGGGTCTTGTAAAACACGCACCAGCGTTTCGCGAGGTTAAGCATTTTGTAAAATCATTTTTGAATGGTTCAACTCTCGTTGCTCATAATGCATCTTTTGATCTGAGATTTCTCGAGAATGAACTTGTAGATCAGAAGACAAGATTGGATGGCGTCTGTACTATTAAACTGTCCAGATCTGTCGATGCAAGTCTTTCAAGCAGGAGACTTGATGTCTTATGTGAGTATTACGATATAGAAATAAATAATTCCCATGAGGCCCTATCCGATGCTCTAGCTACAGCAAAATTATTTATAAAATTAAAGGATGAATTTTTAAGCAATTACGGAATTAGACGCTTTAGACAACAATTTGTAAATCCTGTTTCATTTAAATCCAACAGTTTAAAATGCCCGGCAAAAATCGAATATAGGAGAAGTGAGGCTTTTGATGAGTCCCAAAGAGAAAAAAACAAACTTCAAGATTTCATCAAAAGGCTTCCAACTGATTCGATTACCGTGGATGAAAATTCAAAACAATATCTGGACACTCTTACTGAAATTCTGTCGGATCGGATCATTTCTCATACTGAGTTGATTAAGCTTGAAGAACTGGTTGAAGAATTCGGTTTGTCAAAAGTTCAAATTGTTAGTTTACACAAGCAGTACTTGATAGAAGTAATTAAGGTCTATCTTTTGGATGGTAAAATTTCTGACTTTGAAAGGAATGATCTAGTGGATCTGACTCAATTACTCGGTCTTAAACAATCTGATATTGAAACGCTTATTGCATCTGCAAAGGCGGGTGGAATTATTTCTAATAATAAATTCCATTTCAATAACACTGTTCAAGGAAAATCAATCTGTTTTACAGGACAACTTCAATCCAGAATCAGTGGAAAACCTGTAGAAAGATCGTTGGCTCAGAAGATAGCCCAACAACACGGCATGATTATCAAAAAAAATGTATCAAAAAAATTAGACTATTTGGTTGCTGCAGATCCTAATACTATGTCTGGTAAAGCCAAAAAGGCCCGAGAATATGGTTTAAAGATATTGGCAGAACCTGAGTTTTGGAGATTAATAGGTATGAATGTTGATTAATGTCGATAACTTTCTTACTTATCCCCTAAGCAAAAAATTAACGGCATTTTCCAGGTTTTAACTTCACGCAAAACAACAGGTACCCATCATGCCCTACATCCCTTTAAAAGAAGAACTGCCGGGCGTTACCGGTTTATTGGATTATCGAAAAGACACTGCCCTGCCTATCAGACAGTTGACTCATATTCTCCTGCGAGGGGAGTCGACGTTGACGGAAGGCGAAAGGGAACTGATCGCCTCGACGGTGTCGCATGGTAATGAGTGCAACTTCTGCAATGCAGCCCATTCAACGACGGCTGATATGCTGCTCGATGATCACAACACCACAGATAAAGTAAAAAAGGATTTGGAGAGTGCTCCCGTCAGCGAGAAAATGAAAGCTCTTTTGACCATTGCACGGGCCGTTCAGAAAAACGGGAGGCTGGTCACACCCGAAATGGTGGAGCGGGCACGGGAACATGGCGCCACCGACATGGAACTGCACGACACGGTTCTGATTGCCGCACTCTTCAGCCTGTACAATCGCTACGTGGACGGGTTGGCCACTGTCACACCCAAGGATCAGGGTTTTTATGATCGTTTGGGCCATATCCTCGTCGATAAAGGTTATCTGCCATCACCGGGCCGGTACGACAGTCTGAAAAAATAGACCGGTTATAAAATCTTTCAGGCAAAATCTTGATGTAGATAATAATCCTCTGTGAACTTTGTGAATTCTTTGCGAACATTGTGGTTTCTATTCCAGGGGTTTATAGGAACCACTGAGTTCTCAGACTATATTGCGTACCCGACGGCTCGCTACGGGTGAGGATCGTGTACTGTCTCTACCGATGGTAAGTCCATAAGGGACTATTTTGTATTCAATCGTTACGTGTGTTCGGAATAAGAATTCAGTTGCTTTATATATATTCCTTTTTACGAACCTGACAAAAGGAAAACTCTTGATCAAAACGAACAATACTGATTTAAATGATCTTGACGGATTGAGCGGGTGGCTCATTCTCGTGGGAGTGAGTATCATCTTAACGCCGCTCGTAACCATCATAAATACCTTCCCGGGGTATTATTCGGTGCTGTCCAAAGGATATTTGGGAGCGCTCATGACACACGGTTCCAGCGCTTACGATCCGGTTTTCGCTGCCGTCCTGATCGGCGAGATGGTCACAAGTGTCATTCTTGTTTTCTTATTCGGGTATGTCGCCTATCTGTTCTTCATGAAGAAAAAAAGCTTCCCAAAGTGGTATATCGGTATCATGATATTGACTGTGATACTCATTTTGGTGGATTC
>DATFNI010000215.1:0-2508 GCA_035266485.1 Balneolales bacterium | reverse complement strand
ACCGAAGACATGTCCTACCCGCTTTACTGCATTAATGAGAACAAAACGCCCTAACCCACTTAGCATCCATTGACTAACTAAGGATGTGTACCATTTAGTCAGGCAAGATAGACGCCCCAACGATTGTCTATAAATATAGATATATTTTGCACTATTTTTCAACACCCAACAACGTGATTGTCGTTGAATATTGAGTTTTTTTATAGTCATCCATCATAAAAGCTGTGGTTTTAAATCATGCATCTACTAACTATTTATGCAAAAAGCAGTTAGACTTGAAATCCGTCGCATCAAAAACTTGTTGTTTCATCGATTTCAGGAACCGTAGTACTTCCAGACAATGCGTTATAAATGAGATAAGGGTTTAACAGTCCTGATCGGGTCATGCAAAATTTTTCAATAACTGCATTGATATCCATATCCTTTTGCAGCAAATCGGTCGATTCCCAACCATCTGAATAATTCCTCTCATTGGAAAGTCGGATCACCCTAACTCTGTCGACAAGTTTATTGAAACGAGTACTATCCATATCGCTCTCCGTGAAATCTGTAAATGAGTAATTGAGTACAGGCCTAAATTCTGCACGCTACAATTAATAGGCGCGCAGTAAGTTAGCTACCTTTTCAGATAGGACGACCGAATCGGGAAAAGGTTACATTTTGGGAAACAATATCGATCAACATGCACCTAAAGGATCATCATACCAATCAGCTTATCATGCTGATAGTTGATAACACCCAAGATTGCAGTCTGAGAACACTGCCAGTCCGGTACAACTAGCCCGCACTATTCTTACGGCTGGCGAGCCATTCGATAATTATGACCAGAACCAGACCACCAATCATGCTAAACATGGCCTCCCAGATACTCCGTAAACCGTTATCAAGCCTGGTGTCCGATGAAGGATGAGACCAGTCAGGCCAGAAGGGTTCGCTCGATATTAGTTTCTTTTTCACAGTAATTAGTTGAATTTCGCCTGCCTGGTTCGTTGATTTTGGCTGCACGATGCTGCCAAGTTTATTGTATTCCACCTGTGTGGTGTCGGGTGGTGTTGCCTGCAGATTTCTAACTTGTGCACTATTCATAGCAATGACTTTCACTCGTTGTGTCTGGATGTAATCCCTCATTTGAAATGGCCAGATCACATAGAGTGAACCTATCAAAAAACCAATCAACACACTGATTGTTTGTGGATAATAGCGATCGAGCAGCCACGAAAGGAGCCGTGAGAAAGAGGTGATTCCGACAATCATTCCCGCCACAAATACCAGCAGGATACTTCCGGCTTCCACGGTGTCGGGACCACCCAGTTTTCCAAACTGTGTAAGAATAAACGTGTATTTGTGCAGAATGAGTAGCAGAAAGGAACCGGATATGCCGGGCAGAATCATTGCACAAATGGCAATGGCACCGCTCAGGAAGATGAATGGCAGGTTTTCAGGCGTATCCGTCGGAACGAGCGTGACGACCCGGTAACCGATATACACACCAATGAGGATGAACAGGACATGCACCCAGTTTAACCCTTTAATCTGGCGTATCAATAAATAAACCGACCCGAGTATCAATCCGAAGAATAATCCATAGACCGGCTCCGGATAGCGGTACATGAGCTTTGGCAGCGGAACAACACGGGTAAAGAACACAAATGCCGAACCAATACCTGTAATCAGAAAAAGAAGAAAACGCCAATGAAATTCCTGCAAAAAATCGCGAAACCGGAAGGTGAGAATGGCCTTTATCGCTTTGCCGTTCAGACTCTTAATCGCATGAATAAGACGAGTATAAATCCCAAGGATCAATGCCATCGTACCGCCGCTCACGCCCGGGATGACATCGGCTCCTCCCATCAGGAATCCTTTAATAATTAATATGGGGCCTTCTTTGAGGCGTGTTGAATCAGTGATAGGTTGTTCTTTAGTATCCGGATTCGGTACCGATGGGTCTGCCGTTTTCAAGAATTTTGAATTATGATTTTAAAATTAAATGTCCTGATTGGTCCATTTACCTGGATCAGTTTTTGATAACCACTGGCTCAGTTGGGTAAACGGACTCATTGTAGAGCAAAATAATTCATAATTCAAAATTTAAAATTCAAAATTTTCCTACTCTCCCCAGCCTTTTTTACCAATGAGCGGCACGAAACGGAAATGTTCAAAACGTTCTTCTTCAAACTCATCCTCGGAAACACGAACAATACGATACATGAGCTGTTTTTCAGAATCACCGACCGGAATCACAAGTCTTCCGCCTACGGAAAGTTGTTGTTTCAGGTTGTTGGGAATCAACGGGGCACCCGCTGTGACGATGATGCCATCATAGGGGGCATATGCCGACCAGCCAAGCGTACCGTCATCACATTTCAGGGTGGTACGGTAGCCAAGTTCGCCAAGTAGGGATCGTGCCCGTTCATATAAACCCCGGTGCCTTTCCACGCTGTAAACTTCGGCACCCATCTCACACAACACCGCCGCCTGATATCCGGAACCTGTGCCTATCTCCAGTAC
>DATFNI010000214.1:0-3705 GCA_035266485.1 Balneolales bacterium | reverse complement strand
ATTCAGTATTTCAAGTGCCTTCCGGTCCACACGATGCCGGTTCGTGATTTGATGCTCTCCTGGTTATACCTTAGGCAGGGAGATCTCTCCTCAGCCGTATCCATGAATAACCAGATCATCAAAGAGCAGGGTGACTCCCCGATTACTCTCGCAGCCGAGCTGAATAATTTCTACATTGACTTATACAACAAAGGCGATATAAACAGTGCTTCGGCTTTGCTAACTCAACTTAAGACTCAAAAAAATAAACTGCCCCTTGAGGAGATAAACCTTGCCGAACATGCGTTACAAATGTTCGGAGTTTCTGCCAATAACAGCTCGTCTTCTGGCGAGGCCTCATCCAAAGGGATTACAGAGGAAATAGTAAGTAACCCGGTCTCCTTCGGAATCTCGCAGAACTATCCCAACCCGTTCAACCCAACAACAACAATCAGCTACCAGTTAGCCAATAACTCTCACGTACGGCTTACGGTCTGGAATATGTTGGGCCAGCGCGTAGCCACATTAGTGGACGAAAACGAACAGAAAGGGGTCCACCAGGTCACCTTTGACGCCTCGCAACTGGCAAGTGGTATTTATTTATACCGCCTGCAGGCTTCCGAAGGAACAGGCGGGGACAAGGTGTTCGTGAAGAAGATGTTGTTAATGAAATAAACCTAATGGAACACTCTGTCAGAGTGTTAAACCATACCTGCGTTACTCGCAATTTGTACCCAGTGAAGGAAACGTGGATGTTCAGATGTCTTACTCTGACTGGGAATCAAAAGACGGCGTGACTTTTGCCAGGAAACAGGTTACGACTCAAAACGGCAATAAATTGAGCGAAGTGGTGTATGATTCGTTTTCAGTGAACTGACTATCAAACCAATTAAAATTATTCACCCTGCCAGGGTCAGGACCTTGTCAGGGTGATATATAACCTTTATCTGACCGGTTGCCGCAATATCGTCTTCCACCTTTCCGGTGATACCCGTTTGGGATCCGAAAGATAAATCTCATGATGCTTGCCATTCGAGGAATAGCCACAATTGGCCATGTATTCATGTAACTGTTCAATAGCCTGACCTTCCTGGCTATACGGACCAACATGTAGAATCTGCACAGCTTTCCCTTCATCCAGCTTTTCAAGCCTAACATGATCCAGTGAAAGCAGATTCTTTTTCCTGCGTACACGTTCCTTTGCATTGTCAAGGTGACTCTCAGTCACGAATTTTGGCTGTAACATCATGAGAGTCCATTTCCAGTCGTTTTTGTGATGCAAGTCATCCATCCACCATAGCCCCTCAAGCGGCATTACTTTGAAATCCTTGCCTATTGCCATCTTTTTAAAGGTAAATTTAATCGTATAAGAAAGGCTGTACAGCGAATTGATGTCCTCTTGAAAGGATGGTGTCGAATTAGGGTCGCCATAACCATCGATCATCAGGAACTCAAGCAGGGGAACCTCAACAAGTTTAATATCGCGGGCAGATGCTGAATAGAGATACTTTAATTCTCGGCTCAAGTCGATTTTTTCCATGGGAATACCAATGCTTATTCCCGCATATATCAGGCCCACTTGTAATATCCGTAATCATAAAGTCAGTGGAAAGGATTGACAAGAATTGTGTGATTAGAACTGTCTAAAGATCCTGTTTGGGCAATATGTATTTATCTCATCCCAAAAAACGGTCCAGGAACCGGGCCATCCATTTATTTGTGTTATTAAACCACTCCGGTTGGGCCAACATCTGTTCCTCAGACTGAATAAATGTTCCCGGTTTCAATTCATCCGTGTTGTGTTCAATTAACCGCGTTGCATCATCTTTACGCATCTCGGCGTGAAACTGGAACCCGGCCACATGTTCTTTATATATGAATGCCTGGTTCGCACACGCTTCGCTACCGGCTAACAGTTCCGCGCTCGCTGGCAGTTCAAATCGATCGCCATGCCAGTGATAGACCATCATCTCTTTTGTTGAATGCTTAAATAAGACCGAATCCATAGCTATGGGCGTCCATTCAATGGGAAACCACCCAATCTCAGCATGTTCGTTCCGTACAACCTTCCCGCCGATTACATCAGCTATCAACTGGGCTCCAAGGCAGATACCCAGCACTTTCCGACCCGTTGCAACTGCCTCACGAATAACGGCCTTCTCATCAACCAGCCATGGATATTTTTCTTCTTCATAGATATTCATAGGTCCACCCATAACCACCAAAACGTCGTCACTGTGAAACTGTGGCAATGAACTGTCTTCAAGGAAAACAGGATGTATGTGAAGCCTGTGATTATTCTTCCCGGCCCAATCCCGGATTATACCGGGACCTTCGTAGGGAACATGCTGCAGAACGTGAATATCCATTTTTATCTGGTTTATCGATGACTTGCATTTTGAGAAATTAAGATACTACGAATTTTCTTTCCGGAGATTATGGAAAATAAGGATATAGGGGGGTAAGGGAATAGGGAATAAGCGGTACCGGATGCTGAATATAACGTCGGGTCTGTCTAAGAACTCTTATGGATAGATGATAGAAATAAATTCTAAATCCCCTATAGTAGCAGGTGATTTTTGGGACTTATTTCCCCCTTAGAAAAGGGGGTTAGGGGGATTGGTCCAACCAGGATAAGACAACGGGTGATTCATTGTTTTAGTCGCTGCCAAACCCCATGCCCGCTTCGCCCGGATGCATCGGTGATAATTCCACTCAATTCGGTTATTCCAAAGGATCAAACGATACCGGATCTCATCCGGACCTTTCGTTAAATATAAAACAGCACCCGGATTCTCTGAACTACTTTGTACGCCTGCAAAACCTCGAAGAAAAAAATAACAGGAATCCAAACTACATTCGTAAACGAACCATTAAGTATCCAATCTTCCTAACTTTCCTATTCCCATATTTCCCATCCCTCCAGCTTGAAATTGAAACTTTTTTTCCTTCAATTTGTTAAGGTCATTGAGGTACAAAACCCTAAGCGACAAAAACATGGCTACAAGCAAAAAGTTGGGCAAGGGATTCATAGCTGGTTTCTGGGGTGCGGTGGTCCTGATCATTGTGATGTATGTGTTCGAATGGCTGGGTTGGATCGGCGAACCGGGATTTGTAGGCATCTATCGGAGTTTTTTCAAAAGCGACTCAATAATCTCTCAAATTATAGCTGCCTTCCTCTTTGCCATAAGCGGCGGAATTTGGGGATTTATCTATGCCCTGCTATCACGACACTCCACTGTACTCAAGGGAGCTGTTTTCGGATTTCTTCCCTCGTTTTGGCTATGGGTGGTAGTGCTGCCTGTGATTGGTCAGCCTATCTTCTCCGGATTTACGCTTAAAGGTATCCTGTTGCCCATCCTGTTTAACGTTGTCATCTGGGGAAGTTTTGTGGGTGCTTATATGCACGGCAGTGAGACAGTGTACAGCGACAATAGCCTTGGTTAGCGTTCCGCGGTACTCGATGCCCTTCTTAATCCCTTCCATTCCAGACAAACCGCCCTTTGTTGTAAATGCCAAGGGCTTTGCCGACCAACCCTGATCCGAGATATGGACTGTTTATTGAACGGGATTTCACGTGTCGCTTTTCAAATATCCATTTCAGGGCAGGATCAAAAATCGTCAGGTTTGCCGGTTCGCCAATTTTGATTTCAGGAATGGGCAAGTGGAGTACATTTCGGGGATTGACCACCATTTTTTTCAGAACATCCGGTATGGATAAGGCTT
>DATFNI010000213.1:0-9317 GCA_035266485.1 Balneolales bacterium | reverse complement strand
GCAGAAGTCAGCGCCGACGGACATAACTGGTCTACAGCTGCTTACGCAACGGATTATGTGCAGAAAACGTGGCCAACAAACTACAGCGGCCGTGGCGGCACCTATGATTATGAAGGCAGCAGAAAGGTCGCCTTTCCCCGTAAAGGATTCATTTGGGATTATTGCAAGAGGGCGGGAGTCAGTTACCGGAGTTATGGAGAATTTATTTGGAATGGAACAACCGGGCTCCAATCCCTGAAAGGACATTTTGATAAGAATTTTATTGGGTTCGACTTACATGTACGCGATGTAACCCGTGAAAAGGTCTGGGAGCATGATTTCGATTCGCTGGTTACCGCTCATTCACTTCCGCAGTTTATGACAATCCGGTTCCCCAACGACCATACGGCTGGTCTGGCAGGGGGTATGATGACCCCGCTGGCGTATGCTGCAGACAATGATCTGGGAGTTGGCCGGTTCATAGATCATCTGTCGCACAGCCCGGTTTGGAAATCATCCGTTGTTTTCATCCTGGAAGACGATGCCCAGGACGGACCGGACCACGTCGATTCTCACCGGTCAACAGTGTATGTTGTCGGTCCCTATGTAAAACGTCATCAGGTTATTCATACGATGTATTCAACGGCCTCGGTGCTCCACACCATGGAGCTGATCCTTGGATTGCCCCCGATGAGCCAGTACGATGCGGCGGCTCCTCCGCTGTATGATTGTTTTACTTCCAAACCCGATCTAACGCCGTATAATGCCCTGCCGGAAAATGTGGATATGAATAAAACCAATCCGAAGAATACGGCATTGGCCAGGGAATCGGACAAGTTTGACCTGGCCGTCGAGGATGCGGCTCCGGAGATCCCGTTCAACGAAGTGATCTGGAAAGCCGTCAAAGGTAAAAACAGCGTGATGCCGGCACCAAGGCACAGCGCGTTTGTTCGCCCGCTTGCATCCCGTGAAAAAGAGGATGACGACAATTGATATTTCGTCAGCGGTCAGGCGGTTCCAATCCGTCGGGCCGCTGCAACCCCGTAGGTCGGACAGCCTGTCAGACCTACGGGGTTGCAAAGTATCCAGGCGAATAAGGGCACGTATTAAAAGGAGCTGGTTCTGTACATGCTCAGGCAAGTTAAACGATAGAGTGGCGTAGTTTCTGATCTTTACAAGTGTGGTTCGTGTAAAAGATTCCCCGACGCTCCGGAAACTTTTAGATGTGTGTATTGTCTTGCCCTGGATCTGTTGCTTTTTCTACAGTCGATAAACGCTGTTAGCCCTGGTATAGCTTGCACTTGCCGGACAAGCTGTCCGACTTACGGTTTGTTTCCCGGGAATGTAGATGAGAAGTCCATTTTTTTGTAGATGCGTTGAATATCGAGTTCACGGCGTATCTGTTTGCCATTCAACAGGTTGTTTGCGAGATGTTGTGCCGTATAGCGAGAGTACAACAATCCTTTGGATCCCAGTCCGGTAAACAGGTGAAGTCCGGGTTCGGAATGATGCGCACCGATTACTGGCAGGCGGTTTGGCGTGGATACGCGGATAGCAGACCAATGGTGTTGCAGGGTGACCCTGATGGCTATCTCCGGAAGAATCTGCCTGAACTTCCGCATGATTGTTTTACGCCCATTTTCATCCGGTTCCGGGTGGGTGAACTCGTGCTCATATGTGCTGCCGACGATCAGTTGATCCGGATGAACCCAACTGATATAACCATTACCCGACAAGGCAAAATCAAATGGGATATCACCCTCCGGTTTCATCTGGAGAAGCTGGCCTTTCACGGGTTCGTTGGGTAAATCGGACCAGTACGTACTTTTGAGGGAAGCCGATCCGGTGGCATGGATCACGTTTTTTGTGGAAAGTGTGAGGGCATCACTTTTGAAATTCCAGGCTGATCCAATGCGTAACAAGGAATAATCGGGGATTGTCTTGTACTGAATACCCCGGTCTCTCAGCATAGACAAATAGGCTTCGAGGAAGTCCGGTATGGCTACGGTGAGACCGGTCGTGTGCCAGAGCCCACCTTCCACGCAGTTGATTCCCTGGTATTTGCCATGAATTTCGCTCTCTGACAGCCAGGTGCACCATCCTTCGGGCCAATCCTGGCGTTCCAGCGAGCGCTGATACGCACGGGCGCGTTCGTGCGAAAGGGCAGGGCGGCAGACCGGTGTCTCACGGTAGAAGGTTTTGTGTGTATAATCCCGGACTTCTTCCAGGATCCGCTTGATCGTGCTATAGCAGTTGACCGGTTCCCAGAACAGGTTGGCGTTCCTTGACGCTGCCGGGTCAGCCATTCCAACAGGTGCGCCTGAAGCGCCGGTAGCAATTCCATTTTTATCGATAACAGTAACCGCGGCGCCACCGGAAGAAAGGGCATCGGCAAGGGTGATGCCGGCCAATCCGCCACCGATGATTAGAAAATCCGGTTTTGAAGTATTGTGAGGCAAGAAATCAGAAAATTGAAATTGAAAATTAGTGTGGCCTCATATAAGGCGAACGGCAAAATGGGCTGAATGCGTAATTTGACAGCATTACATAATCAAACCCTGTTTGACGGTAAAAAGTAAGGGATAAAATGATCATGTTGAAAAGGCGGGATTGAAAGCCTTACGTTTCCGCGAATAACGCGGTTACTCCTGGTAGGTGAATTCAAAGGATATGTTTACCGTCTTTTCATTTTTGTACGACAGGCGTGCATCCAGTTGCTGGCTGAGCGTTTGGATGAGGGTCATACCCAGGGTACTGGCCGATTGAAGACTGAAATCCGAAGGCAGAGGCGCACCATCGTTCTCAACCGTGATGGTGATCTTGTCATTCTTTTTTTGTACAGAAATATTGATGTTTCCGCTTTTACGATAACGGAAACCGTGTTTGAAGGCATTCGTAATGATCTCATTCAGGATAAGGGCGCATGGAATGGCCTGGTTAATATTCAGTGCAACCTCATCGGCATGAATATTGATCTTGATGTCCTTCTTTTCATCCCGAAGAGTCCTGGAAATGGTGTGGGCCAGATCGGCAATGTATTCTCCATAATCGATTCGCGAGAGTTCTGCCGACTGATACAATTTCTCGTGGATCATGGCCATGGAATGGATGCGCATCTGGCTTTCGTGCAGGATATCCCGCAGGTGCGCATCCTCGACATCTTCCGCCTGCAATTGAATCAGACCGGATATCACAGCCATGTTGTTTTTGACGCGGTGGTGTATTTCCGCCAGCAGGATTTCTTTTTCTTTGAGAGAGCGCAGTATCTTTTCTTCCGCCTTCTTGCGATCGGTAATATCCTGATAGGTTCCGCATGCACGGACCGGAATGCCATCCTCATCCCACTCAACGATCTTTCCGCGGCTCAGTATCCATCGCCATTGACCGGATTTACTCAACATCCGCTGTTCGATGCTGTTAAGTGTCTGATCCCCATTCAGGAAAACACGTGTGGAAACCAGAACCCGTATCCTGTCTTCCGGATGCAGCCGGTCTTTCCAGTTTTCAATAGGCATGGTTGAGGGTTCATCGGTGAAACCGAGTATCTCTTTCCAGTGATTATCAAGCTTGTACTCGTTTGTGCGGAAGTTCAGCTCCCACATACCGACTTCGGCACCCCGCAGCGCCAGATCAAGACGTTCCTCGCTGATTGAGAGTTCCTGTTGCGTTTGATGACGCTTGACAAACTCACTGACGTTACCTGCAAAGGTGAGTAAGGCAAGCTCTTCCTCTGTACTCCACTCATGATCCGGGGATGAACTGTTTAATCCCAAACCACCCCAGAAGGTATTTCCCGTCTCGATCGGGATGATCAGGAGACTCTGCCTGTTGGGCCGTTCGTTCATTTCGGACGGTGAGGTTACCGGCAGGTCAATCTCCAGGCTAAACGGCTCCCCCTTGTGGAGACGCGCATGAATATCAGACAACGGCAGGTTATCAAATGGGACGAGTTCTTCGCGGCGCGACCATTGCTGACGCAGGGAAACCCCGTTGCCTTTTTCGTTCCGTTCCACGACGAAAACACTGTTGGCCTGGCTGGCTTGGCCCAGATGGGCAATGGCTTTCTGAAGACCTTCGTCAATATCCGAGCACTGGTTCAGGTGGGTGCTCGCGTGCGCCACACCTTCAACCAGATGGCTGAAATTGATCAGCGTCTGACTGGCGGAACCATATTCAATAGCGAGTCCTGCCATCTGGGCAAAGTACTCGGTTATCTCTTTTAGCAGGGGATCCGGATCAATTCTCTGGCCGTTTGATTCGATCTTATGAAGATAACCGACGGTAATGGCACCCAGAGTCGTATCCCTGCCTGACGGAATCGGAGTGGACCAGCAGTGGTGCAGTGGATTCTCGGTGAGTGTTTTCGGCGTTACTTTTTGCGCACTTTGTGTACCATATGCCAGATCTGATGCCGTGGTTGCAAGATCGTTTTCATTTTGACCGTACCCGCCATTTGTTCCATTGTAGATATGAGTGAAATCCTCATCAATAGTTGTGACACGGGATTTTGTATTGGGAAACAATTTGTCAAGACTGCCGATGATTGCATTCAGTATCTCATTTTTTGGACTATTCCCGGCAATCATCGCATTCAATTGTTGCTGCATTTGCATGAACTCCCGGCGAAGGCATAGTTCCGTCACATCCCGGAAGATGATGATCCGGTGATTGGAAACCTCTGAAATCTCAGGGTGCAACCAGCACGATTTTCCATTTGGCGCTGCTATAGATATCGATTCATCCTTGTCATCAGTCAGTACGTTTTTAATGGAGCCTGGCAAATTGCTCAAAAAGTTATCATCTAGGGCGGCGCCTTCCATTTCTGCTGTAATGCCAGTGATGTCGTGAAAACTTTTATTTGCGAATGCTATGCTTGGCGTACGTTCTGTATCCACGGGTGTATTTATCACAAGCACCAAATCATCGAGCGCGGAGAGCACATCCCAGGCAAGATTTTTATCCTTGATTGCCTCCTCAAGCATACCCGTAGCCCGGCGGCAACAGGTCAGATCATCAACGAGTGACTGGTAACTAATAACTTCGCCTTCTTCATTCGAGATGACTGAATTGTGCCAGCGGGTATAGACTTTGTCATCCAGAGATCCCCTGGTTTCGATCTCAAAACTATTGTAGTTATGGTCGCCTGATTGAAAATTATCAAGCTCGCCGCCAACGGATTCCTGTGCGTTCACCCCGCAAAATGCCCTCGCGAGCACAGACCAATGCCGGCCTATGAGTGATTCTTCCTCATGTTGGAAGAGTTCGATACCTTTTGGAGTGATCGACCGGAGGTGAAGATCGGGTGTCCACTCCAGGATAGCCAGGGGACTGTTGTTGGAGAAGCTATTCAGTCGCTCCCGGGCTATTTGCAGCTCCTCTTCCTGTTCTACATACCTGGAGACATCACGAATAAGAAGGATTTTGGCATTATACTTGTCATATTCGTATGGGCGATCAACTAGTTCAACATGAAGGATGGTCCCGTTTTTTGCCTTATGCCTCCAGATTCCGGTGTTTTCGAATCCTTTAGGAGTTTTAATCAGGACTCTGAAGAGTGCAGATTTGTCCCGTTTTGCCTGAATACTGGTGTAGGAGAGGCTGATGAACTCTTCACGAGAATATCCATACAGCTTGATAGCCGCATCATTCACATCAAGGATCTTCAACGACTCGATGTCGTAGATGATCATTGGATTAGGATTTAACTCGAATAACAGAGTCTCCATACGTTGCATGGGTGGACCGAACTTTTTTGGAACCTGCTTTGAGATTGGTGGTCTCGACAGGTCTGTGGTTTGGTGTAGACGTTATGACAAGAGTGTCTGCAAAATTTTATCGGCGGTCGAAACCACTATCTAAACAGTGCAAGTATCATAGTGCGGAAAGATTTGTAAGAATATTGAAACTTTTTCCTCTCTTCTTAGTTAGAATTGATCTTAATTAAAATTGTACCACGGAGAATTAAAGAATTGTATATTTAATACAAATATTCGAATATTAATATTGGAATTGTTAACTCGCTGACCGCTTGGTCGGCCTAGGTCCATGAGGAAGGACATTATGAAAAATTTTAAAACTATGGACGGCAACGAAGCTGCCGCGTACGTTGCCCATAAACTGAACGAAGTAATAGCCATTTATCCCATAACACCATCTTCACCAATGGGAGAACTGGCAGATCAATGGAGTGCCCAAAACAGAAAAAATCTATGGGGTACTGTGCCAAGAATTATTGAAATGCAATCGGAAGGTGGAGCTTCCGGAGCGGTACACGGTTCATTACAGGGAGGATCACTGACGACCACATTTACGGCGAGTCAGGGATTGTTGCTAATGTTGCCCAATATGTTCAAAATTGCCGGGGAACTGACCAGTGCTGTCTTTCACATTGCTGCACGATCCATTGCGGCACAAGCACTTTCAATTTTTGGTGATCACTCTGATGTGATGGCTACAAGATCGGCCGGATGGGGGATGCTTTTTTCAGGCTCCGTCCAGGAGGTCATGGATATGGCATTAATCGCACAAGCTGCGACCCTGCGGTCAAGAGTCCCGTTCCTTCATATTTTCGATGGATTCCGTACATCACATGAAATCCAGAAAATTGAAGTGCTGCCTGAAAAAGTGATGCGTAACCTGATCGATGATGATTTGGTGAATGCCCATCGCAGAAGAGCTCTGAATCCTGATCATCCGTTCGTTCGTGGTACAGCTCAGAACCCGGATGTGTTTTTTCAGGCACGTGAAGCCGTAAATCCTTATTACACAGCTGCTCCGAATATAGTAGCCGAGGTCATGGCTGAATTTGCCAAAGAAACGGGTCGAAACTACAAACCGTTTGAATACGTTGGTCATCCGGAAGCAGAACGGGTCATTATACTCATGGGATCGGGTGTGGAAACAGCCGATGAGACGGTTTCTGCACTCAGCAAGAACGGGGAAAAGGTCGGAGCAATAAAAGTACGCCTCTTCCGCCCATTTTCGATGAAGCATTTGATGGACGTCTTGCCATCGACAGTCAAGGCAGTTGCTACTCTTGACAGAACTAAAGAACCCGGTGCACCCGGCGAACCGCTCTACCTGGATGTTAGTACGGCAATTGACGAAGCCCTCTCTGAAGGCACGGCACCATTCAAGACACGTCCGGTGGTTATTGGCGGACGATACGGATTATCCTCGAAAGAGTTTACACCCGCCATGGTGAAAGGGCTGCTGCAGGCCCTGGAATCGGAAAAACCACGGAATCATTTCACGCTTGGAATAAATGATGATGTGCAACACACCAGCATCGATTATGATCCGGGATTTCAGCTGGCTGCCGATGGCACAACACAGGCTGTGTTCTGGGGACTCGGTTCTGACGGTACGGTTGGGGCAAACAAGAATACCATTAAGATCATAGGTGAAGAGACGGACTTCTACGCTCAGGGGTATTTTGTATACGACTCTAAGAAAGCGGGTGCGCGCACGATATCCCACCTGCGTTTTGGTCCAGAACCCATTCATAAACCATACCTCATTAGTGAAGCCAGTTTCGTCGGTGTTCACCAGTTTGGTTTTTTTGAGCGATATGACACGTTGCGTCTAGCAAAAAATGGGGCTACGCTTCTGATCAACAGTCCGTATCCACCAAGTGAGTTATGGGATAAACTCCCGCGGCCGGTCCAGGATCAAATCATCAAAAAAGAATTAAAAGTTTATATGATTGATGCCTACCTCGTCGCAAAGGAACTCGGTTTGGGCGTGCGGATCAATACTATCATGCAGACCTGTTTCTTTGCTTTGAGTGGGGTTCTTCCAAGAGAAGAAGCCATTGACAAGATCAAACAGGCTATCGAAAAGACCTATGGAAAAAGAGGGCAGACAATCGTTCGGAAGAATTTCGAAGCAGTGGACACGGCATTGTCTCAACTGTTCGAACTCGAGGTGCCATCCGCTGTTACCAGTGTGATGGAGCTTCCTCCAATCGTAGCGAAAGAAGCACCCACCTTTGTTCAACAGGTTACAGCTCCCATGATTGCCGGAAATGGTGATGATCTCCCGGTTAGCAAGCTGCCTGCCGACGGTACCTACCCGAGTGGAACGACGCAGTGGGAAAAACGCAATATCGCCCTTGAGGTACCGGTTTGGGATCCGGATATCTGTATCCAGTGTGGCAAGTGTGTGATGATTTGTCCCCATTCGGTCATTCGGGCTAAAGTAGCTGATGACAAGGAATTGGCCAATGCACCGGATAATTTCAAAACGGCACCGGCACGCTGGCGACAGCTGAAAGACTGGAAATACACGTTGCAGGTAGCCGTGGAAGACTGCACCGGTTGTTCGCTCTGCGTTGAAATTTGCCCGGTCAAGGATAAACGCCAGGTTGGACGCAAGGCGGTAAATATGGAGCCACAATTGGCGCTGCGCGAGCAGGAACGTAAAAACTGGGATTTCTTCCTAACGTTACCCGAGGTTACAGACAAGCGAAACGGTTCTTCTGTTTCCGGACAAATGACATTCAATAAGGTAAAAGAAGTCCAGTTGCTGGAGCCGTTGTTCGAATTTTCGAGCGCTTGTGCAGGATGCGGTGAGACTCCTTACATACGGCTGATGACCCAGCTATTCGGGGATCACACCCTGGTAGCCAATGCCACCGGTTGTTCGAGTATATATGGCGGCAACCTGCCGACCACCCCATGGTCGCAAAACAAGCAGGGACGCGGCCCTGCATGGAGCAACTCGCTTTTTGAAGATAATGCCGAGTTTGGATTGGGTATGCGTCTGGCTCTGGACAAGCAAGTAGAGTTTGCACGCGAACGTGTTGATGCCTATCGCGCCGTTCTGACAGATACGTTTGCTGATGAACTGCTTAATAGTCCGCAGGCGACGTATGAGGAAATCGAAGCGCAGAGGGAACGGGTCGCTGTTCTGAAAGAAAAGCTGAAGGATCAGAAAGATGCATCGGCCCGGGATCTTCTGGAGCTGGCCGATAAGCTGGTCCGGAAGACTGTCTGGATCGTTGGTGGTGATGGCTGGGCATACGACATCGGTTACGGTGGCCTGGATCACGTGCTGGCAAGCGGGCGCAATGTGAATGTCCTTGTGCTTGATACTGAGGTGTACTCTAATACCGGTGGCCAGGCTTCCAAAGCGACCGGACTCGGAGCAGTCGCGAAATTTGCTGCTGCAGGTAAACGAACCCCGAAGAAGGACCTGGGGCTTCTTGCCATGGGGTACGGCTACGTCTATGTCGCACAAATTGCGATGGGAGCCGATGAGAATCAGACGATCCGGGCACTTCAGGAAGCGGAAGCCTATGACGGTCCCTCGCTGATCATTGCCTACAGCCACTGTAT
>DATFNI010000212.1:0-2501 GCA_035266485.1 Balneolales bacterium | reverse complement strand
GAAGTGGTTATCCGGACAACTGCATTCAGGTAATCATTATCGGAAGGCCCCACAGGCTCGGATTCGTAGATTGGAGAAGCGGAAACAGAGCCGGCGGAGATTTCATTCAGGAAATGATATGCTTTACGCAAGTAGTCTAATCGTTGTCCCAGATTGGATCCCAATGCAATATACACAGTGTGTTTCATTGCACCGGTACGGTCAAACGCTGGTCAGTTCGATCTGATGTTCCAGGTCCTGGAGAATACGTTTGTGCTTTGAACTACTTTTCAGACGCTCCTCGATAGTTGTAATGGCGTGAATAACCGTGGAGTGATCACGGCCGCCAAAATGCAATCCAATTGTCTTCAGACTTGATTTAGTATATTTTTTAGACAAATACATGGCGATTTGGCGTGCCTCGACAATCTCTTGTTTCCGGGTTTTATCTTTAAGCTTGTTGGTATCCATCGCAAAATATTCACAAACATGATTCTGGATACTTTCGATGGATATATGAGCCCGCGAATCCTTGATCATATCCTTGAGGATTCGCTTGGAGGTGAGCAGATCAATTTCGTCAATGCCCTGGAGAGAAGAGGCTGCCAACAGTTTAATGATGGCGCCTTCGAGGTCGCGAATGCTCGATTTGAAGTTATGAGCTATAAACTCGATGACCTCATGATCGAGTTCAACACCGTTGTCGTGGGACTTACGTTCCAGGATCGCGTAGCGCGTTTCGTAGTCTGGCATCTGAAGATCAGCACTCAGGCCCCAGCTAAAGCGGGATATCAGTCGTTCTTCAATATCAGGGATATCTTTGGGTGCCCGGTCACTGCTGAGTACAATCTGCTTCCCTTCCTGGTGGAGGGTATTGAAGATGTGGAAGAATTCTTCCTGAGTCTTTTCTTTTCCACTGAAGAACTGGATATCATCCACGATCAGGCAGTCCACGTTGCGGTAAAACATGGAAAATTCGCTGGCGCGATTATTCCGGATCGCATGAACAAACTCATTAGTGAAGCTTTCCGACGAGATATAAAGGACTGATTTCTCGTCCCCGTATTCCAATTTAATCTTATTTCCGATACTCTGTGCCAGGTGGGTTTTCCCCAGACCCACCCCGCCATAAATGAAAAAAGGATTGAAGGAATTCTTACCAGGATTTTCAGCAATAGCTAATGACGCATTGCGGGCCAGACGATTACAGTCGCCTTCGATAAAACGTTCAAAAATATAACTGGGGTTCAGATTTGAATGAATCCTGCTTTTACGAATTCCCGGTATTACAAAGGGATTGTGAATTTGTTGGGGAGGATAGTAGGGTGCAGCAGGTCTTTCGTCTTCGTGATGGGGTGGGGCCGGTTGCTGCGGCAGTCTGACGGTCCTGGAATCTACCGTGGTATTCGACTTTTCAAGTACGATGGAATACTCCAGCTTTCCATCCGGACCAATAACTTTGGTGATGGTGGAGCGGAGCATATTATAATAATGTTCTTCCAGCCATTCATACCAGAATTGCGATGGTACCTGTATAGTCAGAGTTTTCTCTTCCAGTTTAAGAGGTTTAATAGGCTCAAACCACGATTTGAATTTCTGGTAATTTATATTGTCACGAATAATCTCCAGACAACGTTGCCAAATCTGATGAGCACTTTCTGATTCAGAACCAATAGTAAACGACGCCTCAGTCACGGTAGCAAGCTAACAATTACATGTTCAAGATTAATTATTGGGGATCGTAAAATTCAATCCTCCGGGAGTTATCCACACTTTGACTCCCCCACGTCTATGTTTCGTGAAGTGAAAATGACAATTTCCTCAGCCTATGTCAAACAATTATTGACCCACTTACCCCAAAGTTATCCACATTTTTTTAAACAGTATAATTATTTGTCTCCCATAAAGATAAATACAAAATAAAAAAAAATGTGGATAAGGCTTGCTTCGTATTAACATTGCCGTAATATGGATCTAACGGCAAAGGGGAAGTCGGGATTGGATGCAGAAAAAAGTTTTGAACAAGTTATCCACAATTTAAACGTTGTTCGATAATCGTTCGAGTTAATCTTTCTAATCCTTTATTAAGCAAGCTATTAGAATATTAACCCTTATATAACCCGCAAATTATGCGATTTTTATCATTATAATCGCGCAAAAGTGAGGTCTTCCACTTGCTTTTTTCGAATAACTTCATAAGCTCATTCCCATAATCCTCATGGATCTCAACAAGAAGATAACCGCCCTTTTTCAACACGGTTTCTCCGATGTGCTTCAGAGATGTGTATATACCCCTGAGGTTGTCAGTAAATAAAGCGATTTCCGGTTCATAATCTCTGACTTCACGGTCAATGTCAGGCCGTTCTTCACCAGGTATGTATGGAGGGTTTGATACGATCAGGTCCAGTTTACCCGGTAGTTTCGCCATGAATGATTCCGGAAGGAACAAATCACCACCCAGAAAAGTAACATCCGCAGCATTTAGTGCGGCATTCTCGCGGGCCACCTCCAGTGCGGATTCA
>DATFNI010000211.1:0-2516 GCA_035266485.1 Balneolales bacterium | reverse complement strand
ATATCCACGTATTCGCGATGCCGTTCACACTGCTGCCAAGATAAACGCTAAATCCGGAAAATCATGAGTGCCAAACTATTAGATAAACCCATCAGCCGTAGAGAGTTTTTCAAACTTACCGGCACGACCGGTGCTGTATTGGCACTCGGATATCTGTTTCCATTTGGAAGCAAAGGGGAAGGAGCCATTCTCCAAAATATGAGTGAAAAATCTACCTTCACCGCTGACCTCACCCCATTCGTAATTATTGACAGTGCGGGGACAATCACACTGATGCTACACAAACCGGAAATGGGGCAAGGAACATTTGAGTCAATGCCTGCTATACTTGCCGACGAACTGGAGGTCACATTCGACCAGATTACGATCAAACCGGCATTGGCAGACAAAAACAAATACGGCAGCATGACTGTCGGAGGAAGTAACAGTGTACGCGGTTCGTGGATGATGCTCAGGAATGCCGGGGCTGCTGCAAGGGAAATGCTCACTGCAGCGGCGGCAAGAACCTGGAATGTCCCTGAGAGGGAATGTTATGCCAAAGAGGGAAGGATCTATCATAAGGCTACCAATAAAAGTGCCGGTTACGGGGAATTGGTTGAAGCTGCGAGCAAACTGAGTGCCCCTAAAACCCCAAAGTTAAAGGACCCCAAGGACTTTAACCTAATTGGCAAACCCCTGCCCCGGCCCGATGTTCCTTTAAAGGTAGACGGCACAGCAGTGTTTGGCCTGGATTTAAAGATTCCCGGAATGTTATATGCCTCTGTTGAACATTGCGCGGTATTTCGTGGTAAGATCAAGTCGTTTGATGATACGGCTGCCAAAAAGGTTCAAGGTGTCAAATATGTTTTGGCCTCGGAAAGGTACGCGCACAGAAATTTATTGCACGGTGTAGCAGTTTTGGCAGATAATTACTACGCCGCCTTGCAGGGAAGAAAGGCGCTGAAAATCGATTGGGATTATGGTAAGTTCGCCGATGCCGACAGTAAAAAATTGTATGATGGATTTCATGAACTGGCAAAGACAGAAGGGAAGATAGCCAAACAACTAGGTGATTTTGAGGGAGCTTTTGATAAAGCTTCCAAAAAACTGGAGGCTGTCTATGATCTCCCGTTCGCCTCCCATGCACCAATCGAACCACAGAATGCCGTGGCATACGTTCAGGGCAACAAGTGTGAAATATGGGCTCCGACTCAGGTCCCCGATGGAGCACAACGGGCTGTTGCCAATCTGCTGAATATACCGGTTGATAATGTAATCCTGCATTTTTCTTTAATGGGCGGGGCATTTGGCCGTCGCCTTGTGCCGGATACCATTACCGAAGCGGTTTTGCTGTCTAAAAAGGTCGGGGTGCCTGTTAAGGTCATCTGGACGCGGGAAGATGACATGACACAGGGTCCCTTCAGACCTGGAACAGTCAGCAGTCTGAGGGGCGGTCTTGATGAGTCGGGAAACCTTGTGGCTTTCCAGCATAAGATCGTTGCCCCGTCAATATCCTACACCATGTATGCCGACCCGAATACACAAGATAAAGAAGACCGGGGGGCGGTGTCGGGCATTGCAGACAGTCCGTATGAAATACCCAACCTCAAAATCAATAACATTTACGCTGAATCACCTGTTGCTATCAGTGCCTGGCGATCGGTATATGCCTCTACCACTTCGTTCGCCCAGGAAAGTTTTATTGATGAATTGGCACGTAGCGCCGGAAAGGATCCGCTGCAGTTTCGCATTGATCTGATACACGAGAATACCCGGATGAGGAATCTGTATCAATTTCTCGGTGAAAAAAGCGGCTGGAGCAAATCACTGCCCGATGGCTGGGGTAAAGGCGTGGCTGCTATCGAATTCTTTGCTGGCAGAGCGGGCCACGTGGTATTCGTCTCTAAGAAAGGCTCCGGCGTGAAAATAGAACGGATCGTGGCTGCTATCGATTGCGGCACGGTAGTTAATCCCGACAATATTAAAGCACAGCTAGAGGGTGCCGCTATCATGGCTCTTACAGCAGCGATTAAAGATGAGATTACCATCAATAACGGTCGGGTCATGGAAACCAACTACGATACCTACCGGATTTTGCGTCTTAATGAGATCCCTCCTATCGAGGTGTATATCGTTCCTAATCCTATAAAGCCGGATGGTGTTGGAGAGCCCGGTATACCGACACTCGCCCCGGCTTTGGGAAATGCGATATTTGATGCAACCGGAAAGCGTGTGAGGAAACTGCCGTTTAATATAAACAGGGTGTAACTACCAGCCTTTTAAAGGATGATCCTGCTCATATGGTAGATTCAGCCTCAGTGCGGTTTCAGCCTTGGCCAGTTCGATTCCAAGATAGCCGGCATGACTCATTTGGGAGATGAGCCCTACTCTGAGGAGTCCGAGTATCACGGATTCCGCTCTCCTCCCGCGCATCTCATGAGCCGGAGTGTTGTCGGGCAGATAATGACGGACAACAATCTCACCTGCGTCACGATCCAGTGTGATGACGAAAAATCCATTGGGATCATAAGTTATTG
>DATFNI010000210.1:0-4456 GCA_035266485.1 Balneolales bacterium | reverse complement strand
ATCTGCTTTATTGATAACAAGCATATCGGCTACTTCGAGGATCCCCCGTTTGATGCCCTGCAGTGCGTCACCGGCTCCGGGCAGCATGAGCACCATGAACAGGTCCACCATATCAGCCACGGCGTATTCCGATTGTCCGACACCGACGGTTTCGATCAGTATGATGTCGTAACCGGCCGCTTCGCATAGGAGCATCGATTCTCTTGTTTTTCGTGCGACTCCTCCCAAAAATCCCCCGGTAGGTGAGGGCCTGATAAATGCCTCGTTGCGTCCGGCCAAATGCTCCATCCGGGTTTTATCCCCAAGGATACTGCCGCCGGAGGCAGGACTGCTTGGGTCGACGGCCAGCACAGCCACCCGATGCCCTTCACCAATCAGCTTCATGCCAAGAGCCTCTATAAAGGTACTCTTGCCAACGCCGGGTACACCACTGATTCCCAGACGGAGCGATTGGCCGGTATACGGAAGAGCCGCTTCAAGGATCTGCTGGGCCTTATCAAGAGCATCTTCGCGGTTATTTTCGACCAACGTGATAGCTTGTGCAAGAGCACGACGATCGCCGGAACATAACTTTTCTACTATCACCTTAAGGGCATCAGACACCATGATGAGGCCATTCTCCATCGGTTATTAACTTCTGAGGAATATATACAAGTCTGTAGTGATTTTTAAATACACGGGATGCTGAAAAGATTTGTGTAAGGTTGAACCAGTGATAATGTTACCCGGACACAATGGGAATTTTTCACCGATTTAGATCCGAAAGGAAGCCGCCCGGGACGAAAAAATAACGACGGCCTCCTTTGCCGGGATAATTACACCATACTGGATTCGGAGCGCTTTTTCCGCAGTTCCTCCAACACTTTCTTTGCGGCTTCCGGCAGATTGGTGCCCGGGCCGAAGACAGCGGTCACACCATGCTCATACAGGAACTCATAATCCTGATGCGGTATCACCCCGCCGGCAATGATCACGATTTCCTGTGCACCCTCTTTATCCAGAGCCTCGCGCAGTTGTGGAATTAATGTTTTGTGACCGGCTGCCTGTGAGGACACGCCGACCACATGAACGTCATTTTCGATGGCTTGTTTGGCTGTCTCCTCCGGAGTTGAGAACAGGGGACCGATGTCTACATCAAAGCCCAGATCGGCAAACGCCGTAGCAACGACTTTGGCACCGCGATCGTGGCCATCCTGCCCGAGCTTGGCTACCAGGAGCCGGGGTCTGCGGCCTTCTTCCTTTGCAAAGGCTTCTACGTTGCTTCGTATCGCTTCATAATGACTGTCTCCTTCATACACCTTGCTATAGACACCCTTGATGGTTTCGGCATGCCCCCGATGACGTCCCCATACTTTTTCCAGGGCATCAGAAATCTCTCCGACTGTAGCACGCAGCCGGGCTGCTGTTACCGCTTTATCAAGCAGATTGCCTTCGCCAGTCTCGGCAGTCTTGGTAAGGGCAGCAAGTGCTTCATTCACTTTGTCTTCGTTTCGCTCGGCACGGATTCGATTGAGGCGTTCTATTTGGTTGCGTCGAACCTCGGTGTTGTCAATATCCAGAATCTCGACTTCTTCTTCCTTTTCCACACGATATTTGTTTACGCCAACAATGGTGACATCCCCTTTATCGATGCCGGCTTGTTTTCGGGCGGATGCTTCCTCAATACGGCGTTGTGGCATGCCCTGTTCGATTGCTTTGGCCATACCTCCCAGATCCAGTACCTCGTTGATCAGGTCGCGTGCCTTATTGACCAGCTCGCCGGTCAGTTGCTCCATCACATAAGATCCTCCAAAGGGATCGGCCGTCTTACAGATGTCGGTCTCTTCCTGGATGATGATTTGCGTATTGCGCGCAATACGCGAAGAAGTAGGTGTCGGCAGAGAAATTGCTTCATCAAAGGAGTTGGTATGCAGCGACTGGGTCCCGCCCATCACAGCAGCCATTGCTTCGAGGGTGGTTCGTACAACGTTGTTGAGCGGATCCTGTTCGGTAAGGCTCCAGCCCGACGTCTGGCAGTGTGTGCGCAGCATCATAGATTTTGGATTTCCCGGATGAAAGAGTTTGTTCATGAACTCAGCCCAAAGGGTGCGCGCAGCACGGAGTTTAGCTACTTCTGTGAGAAAGTTCATCCCTATGGCGAAAAAGAATGACAGGCGCGGTGCAAATTCGTCCACGTGGAGGCCCTTGGATATGGCTGCCTTCACGTATTCGATGCCGTCGGCCAGTGTAAACGCCAGCTCGAGCAGACTGTCGGCACCGGCTTCCTGCATATGATAACCGGATATAGAGATCGAGTTGAACCGCGGCATATGCTTGCTGGTATATTCTATGATATCAGACACGATCTGCATCGACGGTTTGGGCGGATAGATATACGTGTTGCGTACCATGAATTCCTTGAGGATATCATTCTGGATGGTGCCGCTGAGCTTATCCGGTTTAATGCCCTGCTCTTCGGCTGCAACGATGTACATTGCCATGATTGGAAGAACGGCTCCGTTCATGGTCATTGAGACCGACATCTTATCCAACGGTATTTCATCGAACAGGATCTTCATATCCTCAACGGAATCAATAGCCACTCCGGCCTTGCCAACATCCCCGACCACACGCGGATGATCAGAATCATAACCGCGATGTGTAGCAAGATCGAAAGCGACACTAAGTCCACGCTGGCCTGCTTCCAGGTTGCGGCGATAGAATGCATTGGACTCTTCGGCCGTCGAGAAACCTGCATACTGCCGGATGGTCCATGGACGCTGCGCATACATCGTCGCATAAGGACCACGGGTATAGGGATATAAACCGGGAAATGATTCCTGGTAGTCGCTTTCCTTCTGGTCACTTGACGTGTAAAGTGCTTTAAGGACAATACCTTCGGGTAGTTTCGTATCGATTTTATCTAATGGCTGGCCCTTCATTGCTTCTTCAGCTTCTTTCAGCCACTCTTGAAATGTAGATTTTTGATTTTCTCTCATGGGAATACCCCCAATCATCTATATAAAATTTCTTTTATGGATAGCAACACATTTTTCAGATATGTTATTCCTTTTTATTTGACGTTTTTCAAAGTACTAAAACAAATCATAACACATTTTGCCCAATCATCAACCGATATCATAGGAATCTTTGCTAAAAGCGCTTTCCGGATTTTATGTTGCGCAATGATTCAAGTAAAACAGAAATACATAATTATTCAGGAATAAATGGAGATCATTTCATTTTAGAGCAAGTCCCAATATGAGTGAGGAAAGCAATAAGTATTTTTAACCTTACCCGTTAGTTCATCTCAAGTTCCGGCTGTGAGAACGACGACATGCCTTGTTCTCCACTCTCCTGCTCACCCATGGTATCTTCCATTTCTGCCCGAAGTTTCTGAATAGTGAGCCCACTGGTCAGGGATCCGTTTTGAGCTACGGATATTCGACCTGTTTCTTCGGATACAACCACAACAAATACGTTGTTGCTTTCCGTGATACCGACTGCCGCGCGGTGTCGGGTGCCGAAAACGGAAGAGATATTCCGGTTTTGACTGATGGGAAGATAGCAGCTGGCCGCTACGATACGGTTGTTACGAATAATGACAGCTCCATCATGTAACGGGGTCTCTTTAGTGAAGATGGTGATCAACAGCTTGCTGCTAACCTCGGCGTCGAGTTTGGCACCGGCATCTACGAGATCCTGGAGGCTTGATGTCCGTGCAAAAACAATTAAGGCACCGGTCTTGGTACGGGCAAGGGTCTTTACCGCTTCGATCACCTCGTCAATTACAGAGCTCGGCTTCGCTCGTGTAAAAAATCGATCAAGATTTGTGTTTTGCCCGATATTATATAGCAATCTTCGTATTTCGGGCTGAAATATGATGATCAGAGCCAGTACTCCGACATCCATGATGCTGCGGAGGATGTAATTGATCGTCGTGAGTCCGAGAGCGCTGACAATGGCATTGACTGCCAGGACGATCAGAAGACCGATGAATGCCGGAACGGCAAACGATCCCCTGATCCACTGGTAAATGTAGTAGATCGCAATGGCGATGATCAGGGTTTCGAAGAAATCCTTCAGGCCAAAATCCAGAAATCCAATAGGAATCAGTTTCACGGTTCCGTTTTTCTCTTCGGGGTTAACTGATTGAGAGGCGTTGCGATACCTGCTTTCATTAAAGTAACGTAAAAAACACAGAAATGGCACACAGACAAACGGTTTTTGTCATATATTTCGCTGTTTTAAAACAGCAGGGGTAAGAAATCGTCACCGAAGTCTTGTCTGTCCGGGCAATTTAAAAACTACTAATAGTTTTCGACAGGTCATGAATTATTTAAGCAGTCATTTTCGATCAGCCGTTATTGTACTGATTATTCTTATGATCCCCGTTTTATCAAACGCATGGGGTAAGGAAGGGCATGAAGTAATAGCGGATGTTGCGCAACATTATCTGGATAAAACGGCATCTGAA
>DATFNI010000209.1:0-8050 GCA_035266485.1 Balneolales bacterium | reverse complement strand
AGGTTTTTCACTTCAACTTCTATCCCGGCCCGTAACCCTTTCTGCTCCCTGTAATCAACGCATGCTCTTATTGCATTAGCAATTGATCCGGCGGTTGTAATGTGGTTGTCTTTTATCAGGAACAGATCATCCAGGCGCATGCGATGGTTGTTACCGCCACCAATCCTCACGGCCCACTTATCCAGTTCCCGCAATCCCGGAACTGTCTTTCTTGTATCCAGGATACGAGCTTCGGTATGTGAGATTTCATCTGCGAATCGCCGTGTTTGGGTGGCAATACCACTCATTCTCTGCATAAAGTTGAGAACGGTTCGTTCTGCGGTAAGCACCACATCAGCCGGACCGCAAACGGCAGCCACGATAGTACCTCTGGAAACTTTACTTCCATCCGAAACTGCCGGCTGGAATGTTACCTTTTCAGACAGGCGATCGAAGATGTATTTACTCAGCTCGAGACCGCCAATGATCCCTTCTGCTTTTGCAATAAACTCGCCCTCAACCTGATGGCGGTCTCCGAATATTGCCTGTGTTGTGATATCTCCGGTATTGATGTCCTCCTCCAGGGCCAGATCAATACGTTTATTAATTTCACTCCACGTTAACGTGTTTTTCGATATAGTGTTGAATTCCATCTAAAAAAGCTTCTGGTGCCCTGCAAGGTCTTCTGGTTTCAGCATCAACAAAACATAATTCTACACGGCCAAGGGTACATGCCGTCTCAAATCGAGGTACCTGCACTTCATACCACGTATCCAGTCGTACCACGGGCATATCATAAATATGCATCGTTATTCGCATCTCTTCGTCATACAAAACAGGACGTTTGTACCACACCTCCGCCTTCATCACCGGTAGCATAACACCCTGATCCTCCATCAACCGGTATGGAAAACCCGCCTGCCGGATAAACTCGGTCCGCGAGACTTCAAAATACTGCAGAAAATGACCGTAATAGACATATCCCATCTTGTCCGTCTCGCTGTACCGGCTACGCAGTTTTATCGTGTGCGATAACAGTGGACTCTTGTCGGGAAGCATGAATAAATAGTATTAGTTCTTTTTGCTCGAAACGGTCGCTTTCTCATATACCCCGATAGAGGAATACTTTTCAATACGCTGGCTTACAATTTTTTCCGGTTTCATCTTCTTGAGTCGTTTGAGGCTTGTCAGAATCTGCCTTTTGACAGCTTCCGAAGCGGCTTCGTGATCTCTGTGAGCTCCACCGCGGGGTTCTTTGATCACCCCATCAATGACCTTCAATTCCATAAGATCACCGGCTGTAAGTTTCAGGGCAGAAGCGGCCTGTTCCTTATACTCCCAGTTTTTCCAAAGGATGGAGGAGCACGATTCCGGAGATATCACCGAGTACCAGGTATTTTCCATCATGTAAACCTCATTACCCATACCGATACCCAACGCTCCGCCACTTGCCCCTTCTCCAATGACAATGGCAATGATAGGCACCTTCAGCACGGCCATCTCCATAAGGTTGCGTGCGATGGCTTCAGCCTGACCACGTTCTTCAGCTTCCAGCCCCGGATAAGCACCCGGGGTATCCAGCATTGTAATAACCGGGACATTAAACTTTTCGGCTAATTTCATGAGGCGCAATGCCTTTCGGTATCCTTCCGGATTAGGCATCCCGAAATTACGGTACTGCCTCGACTTGGTATCCCTGCCTTTCTGATGTCCCATGATCATGACAGAGATTCCATTGATCGTTGCCAGACCGCCGACCAACGCTTTGTCGTCGGCATACGAACGGTCGCCGTGCAACTCGATAAAATTATCAGTGATCTTGTATATATAATCCAGGGTATAGGGACGATCCGGGTGACGCGCCAGTTGAACCCTCTGCCAACGAGTAAGATTTGAAAAAATCGAGTCCCGCAAATCTTCAACTCTCTTTTTCAATTTCCCAATATCGGTATTGAGAACATCATCATCAGCAAACGAGATTTCACTTAGTTCTTCAATTTTACGTTCCAGATCAATAATTGGCTTTTCAAAATCCAGGTAATTCATACTCGTTTAAATTTGCCGAACAACCTTAATTTCATCACGAACTTTGAATATAGAACAATTTTTCCCGACAGTACAATCGGGATATTTATTTATTGTTTTTTATCACTTTATAGGAAATCAAAGCAATCCCAGCATGCTACGCACTTTGAGCGACCATACACGCCAGATCGCCTCCATTATGATCATCTTCGACATTTTTGAGGCTCCCTCTTGTCGTTCACGGAATATGATAGACACTTCGCTAATACGAAATCCTGCCTTCCAGGCGCGAAAATGCATCTCAATCTGAAATGCATATCCATTAGATTTAACACGTGATAAATCAATCCGTTCCACAACCCTGCGATGAATACACTTGAAACCCGCTGTAGTGTCATGAATCGGTAGCCTGGTGACAAATCGTGCGTAAAAATTAGCAGCATATGAGAGAATGAGACGTGATAGCGGCCAGTTAATAATGCTAATGCCATGACTGTAACGTGACCCTATCGCCAGGTCTGCCCGCCCACTTCTTACCTCTTCTACGAGCCGCGGGATATCTTCCGGGTTATGGGAGAAATCCGAATCAATCTCACACATATAAGTATAACCGTGATCGAATCCATACCTGAAACCGGCGACATATGCTGTTCCCAGTCCCTGCTTCCCATCACGTTCAATCAAGTGAATGCGATCCGGATATTTTTCAGTTTTCCGGCGCACAACATCACCGGTTCCATCGGGAGATGAATCATCAATAACCAAAACATCCACCGCAACGGGCAAATTCATCAGACTATCCAGCAAACGGGCGATGTTGCCCGCCTCATTATAGGTTGGCGTTATTACAAGTATATCTGTTCCCATACACTGCTGGCTTCGGTCATCCGTTCGTATCGACTAATGTTCAATTTGTTGTGTTAATTATTTCGGATGTCATTTCACTGCCCACGGCCGGTTAAAATAGTAATAAGAGTATTAATAAGTATTTTCAGATCCATGCTCAGCGACATATTCTCTACATAAAAAAGATCATACTTTGTTTTTTCTCGAACGTCTTCAATGTTCGAATCGTATTTCCACTTCACCTGCGCCCAACCTGTTATACCCGGTTTAACACGTAATCTTCTCGTGTATAATGGAATTCTTTTCTTGAATTCATTCACAAAAAAAGGTCTTTCGGGTCGTGGTCCTACTAAACTCATATCTCCCTTAATCACGTTAAAAAACTGGGGAATTTCATCCAGTCTCAGTTTTCTCAGCCAATTGCCAACTGGTGTAATCCGGGGGTCATCTTTACTTGCCCAAACAGGTCCGGTATGCTTTTCTGCATCATTATACATGGTGCGGAACTTATATATATAAAACTCCTTCCCGTATAATCCGACTCGTCTCTGCCTGTAGATAACCGGACCTCGGGATGTTAGCTTGATTAATAATGTAATCAGAAGTGTGATTGGAAGTGTTATAGATAGTATAAACAGCGAAATAGCAATGTCCATTACATCCTTTGCGAATTTTTCCCACGATGGCATGGGGTCGGGCATCACCTCGATTAACGGCAGGCCGAATATCTGATTGGTTTGGTTCAAACCGATGATCATCTGATAAAAATCCGGGAGTATCTTCACGGAAACATTTGGGATATCAATTCGATCGACAATCTCGATTATAGAATCGCTTTGGTGAGGCTCCAGTGCAACGATAATTTCCTGAATCTCTCTGTTAATAATCACTTTTTTTAGATCTTCAACCGAACCAATTACTTTTAGCGGAAGGCCAGATATACCGTCTTTTGCTGAGTTTGCCTTTACGAAACCCAGCACATTCAGTCCCGACACCCTATGACGCTGTATATTCTCATAAACAGATATTGCCGTTGGGCCTGTACCTATGATCACCGCATGGTGAAGCCCTCTGCCTTTCTGTACCTGAACCCTCTGGAAGGTACGGATGATAAAACGGTCGAGAGATACGAAAATGAAATTAACGAACCAGTAAAAAAGGGTATATGTTTTTGCGTAATGGATGTTACCGGAATTCCATCCCAAGCTATCAATGAATAGCAAAAAGAAAAGTATGAGGGTGCCGATTGTAACGACCTTGAGTACACGAACGGTTTCATCAAATCGAGAAATCAAATAGAGGTTTCTATATAATCCAAAAATCAGGAAAACCACTATCCAGAACAGAGCAATGACGATTGAAGGAAGAAGTACGGTTGCGGGTCTCGCTGCTGAAAGACCTGGGAACAATCCCCAGTGGAACCTCGCGTAATAGAAGACATACCACGCCAGCATGAGCGCGATGAAATCTAAACCGGCTGTTACTATGATTGTCTTAACTCGTTCCAAAAGATTCGATTATACTTTGCAAAGCCAAGCCTCAATACCTCAAAATTACTATTTTATGTGGTTTTAATGAGTCTATCCTCATTCCCAAAACAATAATAAAGGGGCCATCCTAAAATCATAATACCTTAGCATCCAATTGTTTACACTTTTAAAAACATCAAAAAAGAGTAAAGCTCGTGTCGGTTATATTACGACGGATCACGGCACAATTCAAACACCGATATTCATGCCTGTTGGAACACTAGGCACAGTAAAATCCGTACCACAACCGGTTCTAAAGAATTCCGTCGGAGCCCGAATTATTCTGGGCAATACTTATCACCTTTATCTGCGTCCGGGAAACGACATTATTAGCAAAGCAGGCGGTTTACATCGTTTCATAAACTGGGACCTTCCAATACTGACCGATTCAGGGGGATTTCAGGTCTTTTCACTATCTCAAATCCGCGACCTGCATGAGCAAGGGGTCACTTTTCAAAGTCACATTGATGGTTCTCGTCATCTCTTTACACCGGAAAACGTTGTAGAAACTCAGCGCATCCTTGGCAGCGATATCATGATGGTGCTCGACGAATGTGCCCCCAATCCCAGTACCTATGAATATGCGAAGAAGGCGATGGATTTAACTCATCGCTGGGCTCGTCGTGGCCGTAATGCCTTTAACGAAAGTTCATCTCACTACGAATACCGACAGCAGCAGTTTGGAATTGTTCAGGGGAATACTTTCCCCGACCTGAGGAGCGCCTCTTCCAAGGCTATTGCTGAAATCGGATTTGAAGGGTATGCCATTGGCGGCCTGAGTGTTGGTGAACCTGCTCCAGTCATGTATGAAATGACCGATATCTGTACCGACTATCTGCCTGCCAAACAGCCACGCTACCTTATGGGTGTAGGTACACCTGCAAACATTATTCAAAGTGTTGCTCTGGGTGTGGATATGTTCGACTGTGTGATGCCAACCCGTAATGGGCGCAATGGCATGATATTCACAAGAAACGGGACTATAAATCTCAGGAATGCGAAATGGAAAGATTGCTTTGAATCAGCTGACGATGGCTTTCCATCCGAACTATGCCAGGGCCATACCCTTGCATATATCCACCATCTGATCCGTACCAAAGAATTACTGGGATTATACCTGGCTTCAGCGCACAATCTGACATTTTACCTGTGGCTTTCATCCGAAATTCGGAAACATATCGAAGACGATACATTTGATGATTGGCATAAGGGTATGATTGGCCGGGTTGATAAGCGATTATAACGAATCAGCCTCATCAAGTTCCAGAAATTGCAACGAATAAACTCTGTTTGTCAATGACTTAATCAGAATATCTATATCCAGCCATATAGAATAATTCTGCAAATAGTAGATTTCGTACTTAAGCTTATCATCCGGATGATACAGACGAGATTCATTTATCTGTCGCAGGCCGGTTAATCCTGGTTTATAGACAAGATCCTGGTGCCCGACGTAATGCACCGGGGCACCTACAAAGCTCATTCTGCCTCTGAAGATATGCCATATGAGCAAATACAGATTCTTATAAAAATGTTTATTAACCGGAGAAAAAAACGTAAGTGACAGCCCTTTGTTGGGATTGCCGAACATATGAACGGATTTTGGGGAAGCCGGACTGAAGATGATCGCCGGCAACATTATGATGGATGAGGTGATCAGAACCAGCGATGACAGAACGACATCAAAGAATCGCTTAATAAACCGATTCCAGGCAGACTGATAAGCAATATCCACATCCACGACCGGCATATCATCCAGGTATTCAACGTTGGCTTTACCAATAACAAAATCAAGCGACTCAGGTACAAGTTTGTACAGGATGCCGGGTTTCCTGTACTTTGTTATCACATGGAGTATCTCTTTATATGATAATGCATTCAACAGAAATAAAACCTGTCCGATGCGGTATCTGTGAATCACCTCTGATATATCTGATAATTCGCCTAAAACCGGTATTCCTTCTGTGGTGAACTTCCCCTTAAGATGATCATTCCGCAAAACACCGACTACCTCATAATTCTTTTCAACTTTACTTTGAAGCTTCCTGGCAAGTTCCGGTGTCCGGTTATTGAGCCCAACAATTAAAACCCGAACGGAATTAAAAGTTCCTCTTCCTGTTCTGATGGTTGATCCGGAATTTTTTCTGATCAAACGCAAAATCGCCATCAAAAACGTACTCAACAAAAAGCCGACAAGCAGTATCAAACGGGAAAAGGCAAATTGTCTCAGAAAAAAAGTAATGATTGAAGCGCCCCCAAAAGCCCAAAAATTCGCTTTTAACACTGCTACAATCGAATTTCGTTGTCTTCCATAAATTTCGTGATTTATGGAACCAACGAGAAAAAGCAATGAGACCACACCATTAACAATAAGATAAGTAGGTCTGTAGTCCGAAAAGATGAAAGAAAAACTAATATGGTAGCGCCAGACAAAACCGCCAATCAGGATGCAATTAATGATGCCAAGATCAATCATGGGTTGGATTCCACGCCTGAAGAGGGTAGTGGCGTACGTAACAAAACCGCGGGCCAAAATGCCGATTACGATAAGGATGCGAAGGGAGATACTATAACTGTAGCTATAGTGCTTTCGGAAAAATTGTAGCATAGCCCGGTTGAAGAGCACTATGTAATCGATATTATCCTTTTTGGTGCTTTCCCCTTTGTAATGGATTATACTGGTACTTGGAACGTAATCAATTTGGTACCCCGCCTTGCTTGTGCGATAGCATAAATCGATGTCCTCACCATACATGAAGAATTGTTCATCGAATCCGTCCAATTCTCTGAGTATCTGGGTTCGAAAGAACATAAAAGCACCGGATAAGACCGGAACCTGAGAGGGTCTGTCTTCGTCCATCCAGCTCAGGTAGTATTCGGCGAATGTTTTATTACGGGGAAAAAGGGTAGTGAGTCCTAACACTTTCCAGAGTGCAGAGAGGGGCGTTGGAATTGATCTTCTGGATTCGGGAGCAAACGAGCCGTCGGGATTTAAAATTTTACATCCACAGGCACCTGTCTGAGGATGTCCATCCATATACCGCCTCAACGTAATTAAAGTGTCTTCACTGATCAGGGTATCCGGATTAATCAACAGCGTATAGGTTCCGTTTGCTTTTTTAATAGCCTGATTATTTGCTTTGGCAAAACCAATATTGCGGCTATTCTTGATGAACGTTATCTCAGGGTATTGTTTACTTAGATATGGTACGGAGTTATCGGAAGAGGCATTGTCAACAACGAAAATCTCCAGTGAAAGATCATGTTTAGCCTTTTTTATTGCATTCAGCAGGTTAGAGAGAAACTCTTTGACGTTATAATTAACTATAACAACGCTGATATCGACTGACTTCTGCATTCAAATAGATCATTGACAACTCTTGTTCGCCCTTAGATGAAGATATTTAAACCGGATGTAATAGCCTAACCCAGCAATGTACCCGGTGACGGGATAACGAAAGAAAGCTAAATATATCAGATTAATTGCAAAAAAAAGGCACCAAATCCAATAGGACAGGGTGCCAGAAAAAGGGGGGGGAAAAGAAAGAGGATGAGGCAAGACCTACTCTCCCGCGCTGGGCAGTACCATCGGCGCCATCGAGCTTAACGGCCGTGTTCGGGATGGGAACGGGTGTGGCCTCGAGGCAATACTCACCTCATCCAAACTGGAT
>DATFNI010000208.1:0-6271 GCA_035266485.1 Balneolales bacterium | reverse complement strand
CACGGGTACTTTCAAATTCAGAATCACTAACCAGGCTTTTCTTATACAACTTCTGTTCACGGCCATATTGCAGGCTATCACGATATAAATTTGATCTTGCCTGGGCCAGTTGCGCCTTATTCTGTGTCAGCTGATCCCGGTATGTCTTGTCGTAGATTTTAGCAAGCACTTCACCGGTCTTCACAGTATCCCCGATATGTGCATAAATATGGGTGATCCTGTTGCTGACCTGCGGTGTTACGTTAACGACGTCACTCGATTTTATGGTACCGTAGTTGACTACTTGTCTTGAGATAGAACTATCACTCACTTGCGCTACTTCCACACTCGTTGCCTGGTTAAACCCTCCGCCTCTCATGAAACGGCGGTTAGGTGTACTTCCACCGCAAGAGTACATCACAATCAGTGAAAGAGAAATTCCAATGAAAGAAATACTTTTATGCACGATATCGATAATTATTTAATAATTGATGACACAGATTGTAAGGTTACGGTCCTCACAAAGAAAAGTTTAGTGTTATCTCTGTTTTTTACGAGTTATTACATAATAGCTAAGATTTTACATGCTATTGGGCTTGTAAGAAGGGCAGGTCGAATGATAAAAACCTGGATTTAGAATTCTTAGAAACAATCGATTACTGAAAATCCATTCTTGATGGAAACCACAGAGAAAACGCTGTAATTGTAATAAACATTCACTACTTTAGGTCAACTTTCCTTTAAGTTGAGGATATTCAGGTAGAAAGCTATTACGTTCAACAAAAGAATCAATCATGAAATTTTTTATTGATACAGCCGATCTTGACGAAATACGTGAAGCCAACGACATGGGGGTCTTGGATGGGGTCACGACCAATCCAACACTAATCTCCAGAGTCGGAGTTACAGATTTTGATGCTCACATTGCCAGGATATGCGAAATCGTAGATGGTGATGTATCTGCCGAAGTTGTTGCCACAGATTATAAAGGGATGATGGAAGAGGCTCACCACGTAGCCAAAATAGCAGATAATGTGGTAGTAAAAATTCCTCTTATCAAGGAAGGAATCAAAGCTATTAAGACTCTTTCATCTGAAGGAATTAAGACCAACTGTACCCTGTGTTTCTCTCCAACCCAGGCACTCGTGGCCGCCAAAGCCGGGGCTACTTACATATCTCCATTCCTCGGCCGGCTGGATGATATTTCTACCGATGGTATGCAGTTGATCGCTGAAATTGTCATGATTTACGAAAATTATGGTTATGAAACGGAAGTGCTGGCTGCCAGCATTCGCCATCCGATGCATGTGGTAGAAGCTGCTAAAATTGGTGCGGACGTTGTAACCATGCCCTTCAAGGTGATTACGAACCTGATCAAGCATCCGCTTACGGATATCGGTCTGGAGCGTTTTCTGGCTGACTGGGATAAGCTCCAGGAGTCAATAGGGAAGAGCTGATGCCCTGGCATGGAGTAGCGTGCCAGGGGGCATGAAATTTCCCGTCTTAATACAAGAATGTCATCCTCTGATGTTATTTTGCTTGTAAAATAACGTAGGATCCCGTTAGCATTTGGTGCCGCGCCTGGCAAGTTTAGCAATCGTTTCAGGATGTTAACGAGATTCTACGTTGGTCCGAATGTCGGACCAACATCAGAATGACATTCCTGGTGCAAAGGCATCGGCAGTGAAGTGGTGCGGCGCTTACCCTTTATCTTCCTTTAATTTTAATGATGCCGAATTGACACAGTAACGCAATCCGGTTGGCTTTGGACCATCTTCAAAAACATGTCCCAAATGAGAACCGCAGCGTGCGCATTTGATTTCAGTCCGGCGCATAAATAAGCTGTTATCGGCTGCTTCTTCGACGTGATCTTCATCCAACGGTTTGTAAAAACTGGGCCAGCCGGATCCGGACTCATATTTCGTATCTGAAGAAAAAAGTTCATTGCCGCATGCAGCACAAATATATACACCCTCACTCTTTGTGTGATAGTAACTCCCGGTCCCTGGCCTTTCGGTTCCTTTTTCCCTCAAAATATGGTACTGCTCCGGCGTAAGTTCCTTTTTCCAGTCCTCTTCGGACTTCTGTATGGGATATTTTTCTTTCTTTTCCATGAATTTTTAAGTGATGAAACACGCGGTATGAGCGCGGCGTTCGGTTCCCGGCCATGATCATCATTAAAGGATAGTACCAAAAACAACCAACAACCAACAACCAACAACGGACAACAGACAACGGACAACGGACAACAACCTAAAACAAAGTATTCACTCCCCATCCGAAACTAATCCCTCCATACGGAAAAAAACGCCCCTTAGCGATGATCGGGGTAAAAGCTATCTTGAAAGAAAAGTGTTTGGATTCGGAAGGCAGAATGCGGAGGCCTGTTGTGAAAGTCAGGCCAGGGGGACGGGCAATATCCTTGCTGGTTGTAATGTCGCTGCCCACATGTCCCAATACGCCCCCTAGACCAAGTTCCAGGCGAGCTCTGCCTTTTCCCGCGTAATAGTTTTCCATAATGACTACGGTGACGCTTTTAAAAGGATCGTAATTGGGATCCGAGTTAAACCACGAGTTATTATCAGGTATCCCCGATAAATCGAACCCGGCACCGAACCGGGTGCCAAAATGACTTCTAAATACGACATCATAGTTCAAAGAAAAGAAAATCCCATTGCCGAACAGTTCAAAATATACGGTCTGTACATTTTTACTGAGTTTTCGGGGTGGTTGATAATATTGGCCAACTACCCGATTAGGGCCGATGAGAATCAGGATAAAACATATGGATAATGTAGCAGCGCAGCGTCTCATACTGTAATACCAATTTCTCTTGAATCATTATAACTACATTAGTTTAGCAAAAATAAAAATAATCGGCCGTTAATTTTGCACCTCTTTTACAAATCCGTGGATATTCTCAGTCTCCATTTCCTGTAAGGCACGTTCAGCCTCGGCCTTGCTTTTAAAATGATCCAGAAAGACCCGGTACACCTTCTTTCCATTGACGGTCGCTTCATTGATCCAGGATGCCCGGAAATGGCTGGCTTTTTCCTGGGCATCGGCCTTGCTCTGGAACGAGGCAATTTGAACGGTGTAGAGTTCGGATCCCGAGTTGGCTTGCTGGCTTGCATATACATTCTGCGGATTACCCCGGACCAAATAGAGTAATACATGAGCTGTCCCGGGCCCGATCATCCCGAGTTTTTGTGCGGCTCTTTTTGAAAGATCGATAATCCTTCCCTTGGCATATGGTCCCCTGTCATTGATCCTTACAATACAAGATCTCCCGTTGTCAGCATCTACAACCCGCACGTAGGTATCGAAAGGAAGCGTTTTGTGAGCGGCTGTCATTGCATATTGATTATAGCGCTCGCCATTGGCCGTATATTTGCCATTAAAATTTGGGCCATACCAGCTGGCAATCCCATGTCCTATGAGCTTTTCTCCTCTGCTATTGACTGTTTTTGTTGTCGCGCAGCCTGCTGCTAACACAACAAAAAAAGACACACAGATAAGTAGATAGATCGTTCTTTTTGGGGGCATCGTTACATCGTTCCGACTGAGGGGATGGTTGAATATAAAAGATTTCGAAAAATTATTGGAGATGCTTTACCACTTGTATGATGAATGTAATACCTAAGATTGCTATAAATAGTCTTTTATCACAATATTTTTATGCCGTCAGAAAAATAGCGATGATGGTGTCAATTTATCCATAGCATTGCATTTGCTTGTATGGCAAGAAATGCCGGGCAGTTAATATGAAATCTTGTTATTCTTGTAGATAGTTGAAAAAGTCGCGTTAGGTACAGATCACGATGTTAAACTGGTTCAAAAAAAAGACACAATCATATTCGCCGGGGCGCTACTCGGATGCCGAGTGGGTCATGCTGCTCAGGCGTCCTCCCGATGAGGAGGCACTGGCCGTTTTGCGTGAAATTCTCAGAAGAGGGCTGATGTCGGCACTATCCAGCCGGATAAAACGGGACAGGGAACAGGTGGTTGAGGACTTCACACAGGATGCCTTGCTAAAGATTCTCGATAAGATAGAAACATATCGGGGAGAGGCCCGTTTCACCACATGGGCAATGAAAATAGCTGTTTATGAGGCACTATCGGAATTACGTCGTAAACATTGGCAGGACGTATCGTTCGATGATTTAAAAGATGAGGATGGCTCTTATCCGGCATTGGAAATTTTCCCGAATAATGATATGAGTCCGGACCAGGAGGCGGAGATTCATATGGTAACACAGGAACTTCAGCATGTGATTAACGAGTCGCTTACCGATAAGCAACGAATGGCGATAACATCTGTGATGCTGAAAGGTTTGCCGATCGACCAGGTGGCAGAGCTCATGGAAACCAACCGCAACAATATGTATAAGTTGATCCACGATGCCCGTATAAAAATAAAGAGCGAGTTCGAGAAAAAGGGAATATCGCTGGAAGATTTCCTGGATGAGGTGTAAGGATTTGTTTATACAGCTCGTCATACTTATAGAGATTGGAATATGAAACTAAATAAAAACATACTAAAAAGGCTGATCCGGGTGATTGCAGACACCCGGTCCGATGAGATTGGCTGTGAGCAATGCTTCCGGGAACTGGACTCTTTTGCCGAACTGAAATTAGATGGAAAATCTGCAGAAGAGGCAATGCCGCTTCTCCGGTACCACCTGGATCACTGCAAGGTTTGCCGGGAAGAATATGAAGCCCTCTTGCAGGCTTTAAAAGAGGTCGATCGTATAAAGTAATCCCATCTTTTAATTCAGGCTTCACCTGACGTGGCTAGTGGCTATAAATACGAGTAAAAGAAGTAAGAGGTTAACCACAAACAGACATCTAATCTGTTGTAACAGAACGTTTAGCGTCTTTTATCCATTATATAGGTGGAATCTTAACGAACAGACTACACTATTATGGATATTCGATTAGACGGCAAACGGGCACTGGTAACAGGTGCCAACAGCGGGATAGGCAAAGCAATTGCACTGGCCCTGGCAGACGCCGGTGCCAATGTTGCGATCAACTATATCGCAAATCCGGATGAGGCACAAAAGGTAACCGATACAATCCGGTCAAAAGGAGGCAAGAGTCTGGCTATCAAAGCAGACATATCTGATCCGCAGCAAGTGGAATCCATGTTTGACACGATTAATGCCGAGTGGAACGGACTGGATATTTTGGTCAACAATGCAGGCATTGACGGTGACCGGGCTGTTGCCTGGGAGATGGAGATCGGAAACTGGCAAAAAGTATTGAACATAAACCTGTTCGGACCGTTCTATTGCGCCCGCAAAGCATTGCAGGGGATGATCAAGCAAAAGTCGGGTGCCATTCTGAATGTAACATCCGTACATGAACGCATTCCATGGAATGGGTATTCCCATTACACATCGAGTAAAGCCGGGCTGTCTATGCTGACCGAAACCATGGCCCAGGAAGCTGGTCCTTATGGAGTTCGTGTAATGGCAGTAGCGCCAGGTGCAGTAAAAACGGCCATCAACAAACCGGTGTGGACCGACCCGGGAAAAAGGAAGGACCTTTTAAATAAAATTCCTTTCAATCGTTTGGGAGAAGCCGATGACATTGCGCGGGCCGTCGTATTCCTGGTAAGCGACGAAGCTTCGTATGTGACCGGCTCATCGCTTTTTGTCGATGGAGGGATGATCCTATACCCGAGTTTTGAACATGGAGGATGATCTGGTTAATAGGTAATACCCGTTATGGATAGTGCATATTTCGACCTTATAGAGAAGGCTAAGGCGGTTCTGCAAAAAAACTGGACCGGCGAGTTTACGATTCCGGCTGCAAAGCTCTACCCGCATCAATGGTCGTGGGATGCCGCATTAATTTCAGTCGGCTATGCGCATTTCAACCAGGAAAGAGCGGGACAGGAGTTGCGCCATCTGTTTACCGGGCAATGGTCCAACGGAATGCTGCCGCACATGATTTTTAATCCGGATGTGAAGGATTATTTTCCCGGGCCGGAATTCTGGAAGACAGAACGGAGTCCGAATGCACCTAAAGGGGTAATGACTTCCGGTGGAGTACAACCGCCGGTGCATGCCACCGCAGCCAGACTAATCTACGAGAGGGCGAGGGATAAAAAAGGAGCCAAAGATTTCCTGAAAGAGCTTTTCCCGAAACTGTGTGCCTGGCATGATTATCTGCACAGGGATAGAGATCCGGATGATGAAGGATTGGTGTACATCAGACATCCCTGGGAATCGGGTATGGATAATTCCCCGGTATGGGATGTTATCTTCAAGGACATCGAGATCCC
>DATFNI010000207.1:0-5078 GCA_035266485.1 Balneolales bacterium | reverse complement strand
GGGGGAGTGGTCTTCTTTGTTATCGGTGTTGTCGTACATCCGCCGGATACTTTCGAGGCACAGTATCTCATACCGCTGACAGGTATGGTGCTCGGCAACTGTCTGAGAAGCAATGTGATCGGAATGCATGCTTTCTATTATGGGGTGAGACAGCAACGGGAGCGCTATGAATTCTACCTGCTCACAGGGGCAACCAGGGATGAAGCGCTCTTTCCATTTTTTCAGGATGCCCTCAAGCAGGTGACCAATCCGACTCTGGCGACCATGGCGACAATGGGCCTGGTTTCCCTTCCCGGCATGATGACGGGTCAGATTCTGGGCGGAAGCTCGCCTCTAACTGCCATTCGTTATCAGATCATGATCATGCTGGCTATACTTACCGGTACTGTATTCTCTGTCTATCTGTCTATTCATTTGGCTAACCGAAAGCTATTTGATGCCCGTGATAACTTCCGGACCGAACTGCTGAAGGACTAAAGCAACGTGAATTCGAGATAAGAATCGATGGCAAAAGGAATAGAACACGGCGGACAACACAGATGACGCGGATTCACGCGGACAAAAATTTGAAATACTCCCTCTCCATGCATATGGAGAGAGCTTGGGGTGAGGTATAACCGGCAGATACCATTTCCGAATGCCTTGAAACCTTGAAATTCAACCTAATCCCGAACATTTTACTATATCGAACTGACGTTAAAGTAGTATTGAGTAGTGAGATTATTGCTGGGTTTGGCGCCAGCGATGCAGTAGTGAGTCTGCGAGTACAAGAATAGAGCTTGCTGCGATGAGAAAAATGATTGAAAGCACGGGTTCCCAGATGACAAGTCCGCCTATGGTTCCAAGTACCGCGCCAAGATATTGGATGTAGCGCAGCTGTTCATTGGTGGTACCTTTTATGAGGCCTTCCAATTGGCTTTCATCCATTCCGAGAATATTTTCTTCTATCATGTCGTGCACATCAAGCTCGCTGATTAGTGTGAATATCAGGTGTGTGACTACCGATTCAATGGATTCACTGTGTGTCTCAAGGTGCTCGGGCAGTGTATCCAGGAGCTCGTCCAGGTGCTGCATTTCGTCCTTCAGGGCTTCAGGGATACTCAGCAGGGAGTGTTCGACGATATTGACCATCTCACGTCCCCGAATCAGCCGGTAAGTTTTCAGGGCAAACCGTTCGAATTGAGAATGCTCAACACCACGTTCCAGCTGATCGATCAGGCTTTTTGCAATCTTTTCCCTGAGTTCATCATTATTGAGCTGTTCCCCCACATACCAAAGGATCATGTCCTTCAGTTCTTCCCGAAAATCGGCATTTCCTGTCACATGACGAATGTGCCCAAGCCACTGCTTGCGATACTTGCTGATCATATCAAAATCGTCAATCTTGGCTTTAATGAGTTCGGGATTTATGAGATCGCGGGATACGGCCTGGGCCAGCCGATAGGCGATCCGTTCTTTTTGCGCCGGGATCAACCCCTGGCCCAATAGTGGGCGCTTCTTAAGCGGGCGAAAAAGCATCGTTATCGCCAGCCAGTTGGTGCCGAATCCGATAAGCCCGCTCACCGTTATGATCCGAAGGATTCCATCGAGCCGGAAGGTCATGCCGGCTATGGTGAACGAATAGCCGGCAAAATCCCAGAAAAAAGAAAAGATAAAGACGAGGAGCAGGAAATAGGGGAATCCGAGCAGGAAACCCATCAGGTAGGGATGATTGGTCTTTTGTTGATCCGGATCATTTCGTTTTTCCGATGCAGTTTGCTTATCCGAACCGGATGCAGGACCGTACTTAACGATTAAATCCCATAAAGGGCGTAATCCATTGGCATCAGTAGAATCTCCGTTAACGGGAAGTTCCGTGATCTGTTCGTTTTCCTGGTGTTTTGTATTATTGTCGGCGTCTGATGACATAATTGTCTGTGTAATTACAGGGGCAACTCCTGTATCATACAATCTAAAGTACTCTTAAGTTTTGAGACTTCAATGGACGGATTATTCATTAATTTTACAAGATCTTCCAGCCATGATTGCCATGGAAATGACCCTGAAGTCTCTGTGTCGCCGTATGTTTTTCCGGGTTTGATGGAGATGCCGGAACAGGTGATCCATTTCTCATCTATCAATGTGTCGAACAATTTCCCGAAACCAGACGGCCGGGCAGCTCCATAGGCATTCATAGTATTTAACAAATCGGAAATCGTAATCATTGTACTGAAAACCGCGTTTCTGTTCAGGTCGCCGACAATTTCGTTTTCATACATACTGGCTCCATCCTGAATAAGAATAACCTTGCGTGCAGATTCGATACTGGCTGCAGAGATACTTTTGATATAGTGATTATAAATGATAGTGTAGATGTCGTACAGATTTTTGCGTACGAGAGGGCGGACTGTGGCCGGATCGATCACGGGGTTAATTGGACGCAGGCTCTCATGTGGTATCTGTATGGGAAGGATATCCCAAAGAGCTCTCGGGAGAAATGTCTCTGTCTCATTATTTTTGATCCAGTACTGATAGGAAAGCGCCCAGGTTTCAGCGTAATATCCTTGTGCTGAAGTCCTCGGATAACTGATCAGGCCGCTGCCAGGTTCATCAGGAATAGTTGTAAACAACCTGTTAAGATGTTCCTGATCCTGTTTCATTGAACCTCTATTGGCAAACAGCTTCTCAAGCAGGGCAGATGTATTTAACGGTCTATCCGTTTTACACAGGAGGTTTTGTGATCCATCGGTCACGGGTCTGACTTCCAGCATCGAATTATAACTGAGCTCAACAGGTTTGGAAAGCTTTATTATTGATGAAGATGCAACGAGTGTCGTATACGGAATCCTTCCTTCAAACAGATACATTAAAACCAGTCTGGACCACGGATTCGATCCCAGTTTGTCCCTAAGCGTTCTGTTGAGTGATTGTTGAATCAGGTAACGGTTTCTCAGAATTTCAAATTCATCCGTGTGAGAATCCTCCGATGCCAGGTCGATTGCCTGTTGAATGCCATCGCGCGACAGAGTATGGATGTACGTTCTTAGTGTAGGAACAGATTTCAGGAAACGTGAGATGGAATATGAGATAAACGATCCGGCCGGATCGGCATCAGTGGCAATCACAACCCTGGAGGCCCATGGGGCTTTCTTTTTTAATTGATTGCGGAATGAAACCCATGCAGGATCAGCTTTGGGTTTCAACTGCTCACTTTTCGTATCCCAAATTGGTTGCCACGAAAATCCCCCTGTTGCCAGTACTTCCACACCCGGGAGGTTAAATCGATTGATGATCCGGGCAAGGGTCGGCGATTCAACAATTAATAGGGTATAAGCTGTCATTTTACAGTCACTCAGTAGTCATTTAGCTTCGCCGTCAATCAATGGTCATTTGGTTGTCCTAAATATGGCTACAGAATGACTAACGTATGGCCAATGAATGACCACCGGGTGACCTTCAATGCAGTATAAACTCTAAGTACTTTAGGCACGTTAAGTACTCTAAGCTTAGTTAATGGACTCGTTGCCTTTAAGCAGGAAGGAGGGGTTGAGAATATTGTTTTCCTTCTCAAAGAAGATGCTGGCAACAACAGTCTTCATCTTTTCAAGAGATATCCGTTCGGTCGATTGCAGCATGACGGATTCGATGATGCGCTCCATGGCCATGTAATCAAGCAACCCGTAGTTCATTAGTTCCAAAAGATAACCGTAAGCCTCCGGGGTTATCATCATGCGTTCGGCAATATGCAGAACACGGTGTGGGGCTCCTTTTTTTTCTTCTGCCTTGCGTCGATTCAGGATCGAGTCGAGCTCGCCGCTTTCCTTTTTTTGAATGATCCATGAATAAGCGGCACTTATTTCGGAACGATCATATCCCTTTAATTGGTCGGTGCTGACCTCATTCAGGCGTTTTCCTACCTCGATATTGCGAATCAAATGAATGATGATGTCAATAACATTATTTTGCATGACGTTCCTCGTATGCCTTAAGATAAAAATTCTCACGATCACGCATAATCATTCGTTCTTCATCTGTCTTATCGTTATAACCGACTAAGTGTAACAATCCATGTATAAAAACACGTCTGAACTCGTTTTCGATCTTTTCCTCCAGTTCCACAGCCTGTTCGGCAATTCTTTGGGCACAACAAAATAAGGTGCCATCCAAAAACCGGTCATCAGAATGACCAGGTTTAGCGGGAGAGTCCTGGTAAGGAAACGTAATGATATCCGTTACATAGTCGTGATTCAGATAGCTGCGATTGGTTTCAAGTATAGCGTTCTCATCTACGTAAACAACTTCGATCAGACCAAATGAACACGACTCATTGCTGCTAACCAATCCACCTAATTCTTCAACGTCCGGTTGAGATATCGGCAGATCAAGACCGGATTCATTATGAATCGTAAAGAGTGTTTGATTATTAGTGATTTGGTAATCTTGACTCACCTAAATTTACTATATCTGAGCAGAATAAATAAGAATTTCTTACAAATAAAACGTGCATAAAAACGAATATCCGGACAGATACACTATTTACATGCACAAAATACAGGTTTTATTCATCATCGAACGAAAATCCTTCGAAATCAATGGACTCAGTCAAAGACAAAGCCACGCTACCCATCATCAATTCCGGTGGCAGATTTGTGAAGTCACCGGTTATTAATGCCTCATCCACATTTGCATAAAGACTGCATCCGGCTTCTTTTTCTACAATCAATCCGGACACATATCCGTTTTGTTTGCCGAAAAAAGTAACCTGATTAAGCAATTGACTGGCTACGAACCCGATGCAATTATGTAGTTGCAGGAATGTCTCATGAGCATAGGCAGAGACCATATTCATCTTGCGACCATTGGCATCAAGATCCAGATGTAGCTCGATAGCCAGTTTCCGCGATGACGGTTCGTCACGCAACTCGATACGATATAAATTTCCCACCTTCTTAAAGGAAGCACCAAGTGTTTTTCCGATAAGTTCGAGTTGTTCTTTACTAAATTCGCTGATCATGTAGATTACTTGTTCCGGTTGATAAATATAAGCAGCCATAGCGTATACCTCTCGAATATACAATACTTGGTTCTAACAGTAAATT
>DATFNI010000206.1:0-6041 GCA_035266485.1 Balneolales bacterium | reverse complement strand
GATCCTTATAACACATTGATCGACCTGAACCGTGCAGGGACGCCACTGATTGAAATCGTGTCGGAACCGGATCTTCGTACCCCGGCCGAGGCCTATGCTTACCTGACCAAGATCAAGCAGATCGTGCAGTACCTGGAAATTTGCGACGGCAATATGGAGGAGGGAAGTCTCCGTTGTGATGCCAACGTTTCCATCCGTCCAAAAGGTCAGAAAGAGTTTGGCACACGGACCGAGCTGAAGAATATGAACTCGTTTCGTAATGTGGAACGGGCCATCCAGTTCGAAATCGAACGGCAGGAGCAGGTCATTCGTGGCGGCGGCAAGATCATTCAGCAGACGAGACTCTGGGATTCCAATCGCCTGGAGACCCGTGAGATGCGTTCAAAAGAGGAAGCGCACGACTACCGTTACTTCCCGGAACCGGATATCCCGCCCGTGATTGTCACCGAACAAATGATGGATGAAATCCGCAGCGAGCTCCCGGAAATGCCGGATGTGCGCCGTCAGCGTTTCATCGATTCTTTTGGGTTGCCCGAGTTCGACGCCACGGTTCTTACGGACACGCGTTACATGGCCGACTATTTTGAGGAAGTGCTCAAATACGTGGATAAGCCAAAATCGGTAGCCAACCTGATCATCACGGAAGTGCGACGCGTGTTGAATGACAAGAGCATCGATATTGGAGACTTCTCCATCACGCCGGAACGGCTTGGCGGTCTGATCAGTCTGCGCGAAGAGGACAAGGTCAGTTCTTCAGCCATGCAGACTATCTTCAACAAGATGCTGGATAGCGACAAGGATGCCGAAGCGCTGGCCGGTGAGCTTAACCTGTTGCAGGTGTCGGATACCGGATTCATCGACAAGCTTGTGGATGAAGTTCTTGACGAGTTCCCGGATAAGGTAAACGAATATCTGGGTGGTAAAGAAGGACTGCTCGGCTTCTTCATCGGGCAGGTGATGAGAAGGTCGCAGGGCAAAGCCAACCCTCAAATGGCTCGCGATGCCGTGCTCGACCGGCTTAAAGCCAAAGCCTGAAAAGAAAGGAATGGAATAATGGGAAATTGGAATGATGGGGCACATATAGCCTTCGGATTCACTCGATGTAGTGGATACAAAACAGGCGGTCCGCAAGCCACAACTATCAACTAAGTTCTAAATAAATAAATGTCCTTCTCATCTATTACCCCGACATCCCGTCATTCCGTCAGGAAAATGTCGGTTAACTCCATTTTTTCATGGATGCCCGTCATCCTCGGTATCGGGTTATTAGCCGGGTGCTCGAAGAAGCCGCAATATAAGTCGGCCTATGTTTATGGAAATGTGACGGTTTCGACTAAAATCGATTCAAGTGGAGATTACTCGGGAATCAATCTGACAGTCGTCGAACCCGATACCTCCAATAAGGTTGATACCCTGTTTCATGCCGTTACCAACAGGCTGGGGCAATTTTCAGGAACGGCCAAATTTAAATCTAAAGGGATTTATCCGTTGATACTCAACAGGAACAGCACGGATATCTCATCCTCGGCTGTTATTTTGGCCGCCAATGACTCTCTGAAGATCGTAGGGCAGTTGCCCGACTTCGGCACCACTGTAAAGTATACGTCTCATGAGGAGAAGGCTTATAGCACGTATGAACGGCTGGAAGGCGACTGGGCGCGTCTGATGGCCTACGCCCGAAACGGGCAGGTTAAACAGGATACTCTTCCGAAGCTTGCTCATACCTGGAGTAACCTGTTCTGGTCGGTTTATCAGAAGTATCCCGGTACCATTGCGGCGCAACATTCTGCCGTGACAACCATACGGATATTGGAAGGATGGGATGACAGCCTCGCCTTTGCCCGCTTTAAACAGATCAAAGACCCTGCCATACAAACAGAGCTGTCGAGAGATCTTGTGCAGATTCTGGCTTCCCGCAGGGGGTTGAACCGTGCATTGGTATATGTGGATTCGCTGTCCCAGGCTTCGGACAATCAAAATCTCAAGATAGCTTTGGGAATGAGCAAGGTTAAGATTTTGTATGACAGCACCAAGATTCAGGAGGCACGCGATGATTTGATGACTTTCAAAAAAGCTTTTGCGTCTGCAAATGATCAGGCCCGGTCATTTGCCCAAAGCATGCAGTATGATTTGGACAGCCTGGCTCCCGGAATGCCAATGCCCTCATTCAGGGTAGTGACCCTTTCCGGAGACACTCTGACCAACAACTCGTTTAAAGGACACCCCTATGTGATGGAGATAACGGGCCTGGCCAATAAACTGTATCAGAATCAGTATGATGACATGAATGCCGTTTACCTGGTATACCGGTACTTCGGACTGAAATTTCTGACGGTACCTATCGATACCAGTGAAATCACAGTTAAGGCATTTTTTGATGACAGAGCGCGGAACTGGCCGTTTGCACGGGCCGGATCATATAAGATGTCAAACCTGTTACACAGGTTAAATATCCAGTTGATCCCGACCCGCTTTTTAGTGGATAGTAAAGGAGATATCGTACGCAAGTATGTGGGTACGGAAAGCCAATACCTGCTACAAGGATTGAGTAAAGTATTTCATAAAACGGAGAAAAAATCATGAGAAAATTATTGATAGCTGGTAACTGGAAAATGAATAATGGCCCGGAGGAGACTACACAACTGCTTACCGGACTAAAAAAACAGCTTGAAGGTCAGCGTCTGAGTGTTGAAGTATTGGTGTGTCCGACGTTCATCTCACTGGCAGCGGCACATGAGATCCTCCGGGATCAAAGTACGATTCAGCTTGGGGCACAGAATATGCATTTTCTTGACAGCGGGGCTTATACCGGTGAAATCAGCGGTGTCATGCTGAAGGAGTCGGGTTGCCGTTATGTGATTCTGGGGCATTCGGAACGCCGGCAGTATTTCGGAGAGACTGATGAAGGTGTGAATACCAAGGCGTTGAAGGCGCTGCGGGTAGGATTGCGTCCGATCATCTGTGTCGGCGAAACACTGGACGAACGAAAGGGGGCTCAACATTTTGATGTCGTTCGCCGGCAAATAAAAGGAGCATTCAGCGACTTGCCGGATACGCAGCTTAACGAAGTTGTGGTTGCGTATGAGCCCGTTTGGGCTATTGGAACTGGTGAGACGGCGACGCCCGGCCAGGCTCAGGAAATGCATAAATTCATTCGGGATGAACTGACAAGCTTGTACAGTGCTGAAAAAGCAGGCAACATACGCATCCTGTACGGTGGAAGCATGAAACCGGATAATGCCGATGAGTTATTGAACCAGCCCGATGTGGACGGCGGTCTCATTGGCGGAGCCAGCCTTAAGGCACAAAGTTTTGCATCCATAATTTCAGCGGCTGAGGCTATCGCACAAAAATGAGTGAACGGGAGACAAAAGATGTATTGGTGATAGGAAAAGGCGGCCGTGAACACGCGATCGCCTGGTCTCTGCACAATTCCGAGATGGTTGAAAATGTGTATATCGCACCCGGAAACCCGGGAACGGCACAAATAGGGACTAATGTAGACTGCCGGATCGACGATTTTGACTCCGTTGCAGAGGTCATCGAAAAGTATGCAATCGATTTGACCATAATTGGTCCCGAACAACCATTGGTGGATGGACTCGTCGATTTTCTCGAAAAACACGGCCACCCGGTATTTGGTCCCACTAAACTTGCTGCCCAACTGGAAGGCAGTAAGAGCTTTGCCAAGTCATTCATGGTTCGGAATAATATCCCGACGGCCGATTATCATACGTATGAACGCAGCGAATGGGATCTGGCCGGGGATCATTTAAGAAAAAGGGATACCTGGCCGGTTGTCCTGAAAGCGGATGGGCTTGCCGCCGGGAAAGGCGTGTTTGTGTGCAAAGACCGTACCGAAGCCCTGAAGGCAATGAAAGAACTCAATGAACTCCCATCACTTAGAAAAGCATCTGAAACGCTCGTGATCGAAGAGTTCCTGGAAGGGCGGGAGATCTCTGTGTTTGCGGTGTCCGATGGGAAACACAGCCACATCATCAGCAATGCGCGCGATTACAAACCGATTGGCGAGGGTAACACAGGTTTGAACACCGGTGGCATGGGCTCCATAACGCCGGTTGCCGATGTCGCTCCGGCTCTGCTGGAAGAAGTTAAGCGCACGATTGTGGATCCCACGATCCAGGGCATGGCGGCTGAGGGTATGCCTTACCGCGGCCTTTTATACTGTGGCCTGATGTTGACAGCCGAGGGACCCAAAGTAGTAGAATATAACTGTCGATTCGGTGATCCCGAGACGCAGGTCGTGTTGCCGAAGCTTCAGACGGATCTGATGCAGCTCATGCTTCTCGCCGAGACCGAAGAGCTGGACAAGATCCGTATTGTTCAGGATAACAGGGCCTATTGTTGTGTGATATTAGCTTCAGATGGATATCCGCGCGAGTATGAAACCGGTAAGGTAATACGCGGGCTTGATCTTGTGAGTGATGAAACGCTCGTATTCCATAGCGGCACCGCTATGCAGGGAGGGCAAGTCGTCACAGCCGGGGGACGCGTTCTGGCTGTTGTCTGTTCCGGCAAGACCATGGATGAGGCGATAAAAAGAACCTATGCCGAGGCTGATAAAATCACATTTTCCGGCAAGTGTTATCGTCGCGATATAGGGAAGGTGTTTTAAATGTTGAATTATTAATTTTGAATTTTGAATTACTTCCGTTTCCAGCGTGATCTTCATTTTCACTTGTTGGAATCATTATTGGCTCTTCTTGTTGTGCTGATAACGGCGCTCCCGGCCCTGGCGCAAACCGGGCTAACGCTCAAACCCATTATTAAAAATCTGAGTGGTGCTACAGCGATGTCGGTGGCACCAACGGGTTCTATCTTTATCGTTGAAACCGATCAAAACCGGATTCTTGAAGTTGACACGGCAGGTCAGCTGCTGGATTCCCTGGGTAACTACGGTTTTGGAAACTACCAGTTTGACGAGCCTGTGGATGTGGATGCCACCAACGGCCTGAGGATCTATGTGAGCGACAACGGCAATAATCGCATCCAGATTTTTGATCGCCACCTTCAATATCTGTCGTCGATAGCAGATGCCAGCAATAATCCCCTGACTAACACCTATTATCCAACACAACTTTGCATTGATAACAGGGGGGATCTCTTTTTCTATGACGGCCGAAGTCATTACGTGTTCAGTTTTGACCATTACGGGAAATATGACCGGGGGTTCAACACGCAGGCACTCGGTGCCATTCACAAACCCTCGGATATGATATGCTATGGAGACCGGCTGTACCTGGCCGATCCGGCAGATGGCGTTATTCACATGCTGAGCCTTGGCGGTGGTTATCTTGGCTTTCTGGCTCAAGCCGGAAAAGTGCAGGGAATCGCGACCGTCGGAAACGGCATCTGGGCGGTAACCCCGAATACAATAATAGGTTACGATATGCGAGGCAGGTTATTGGTCACTAAGAAACTGAAGCTGCCGGATGACCCTGTCGGCATCGGCATCCTTGGTAGTACGCTCTACATTCTCACTCGGTCGGAACTGCTGAAGGGCCCGGTGCCGCAGTTGAAATAATTGATAGAGTGAACTTGACGTGTTGTTAGTGAGATGGACGATATTCCCGGATGTTCAGAATTTATGGTAAATTCAATGTCAGGCCCGACTGTGAGATCAATTATGGAAGAAGGAAGCAAAAATCTCATGCCTATATTCGGGTATAGGTTTGCGGAACCTATCGATAATACAGCATGACCGCTAGCACCACTTAAAATACCACTGCCGTAGGTTCTTATTATATTAAGTCTTACTCGACTTCTTAATAGTTCGCTGCCAAATTGAAACCCCAAGACCAAGTGATTTTTAATAGCACGCTGGATTCGTGCTGAAACGCCGTATGAAAGTGTAAATTTACTGCCATAAGGATTGTCTATTACTAAACCTGTCAGGATTCCATCATAGGAACCCCGACAGATTTGTCCATCACTTATCTTATTTAACGTGAGTTCGAGATAAGAATCGAATGCAAAAAGAATAGAACACGGACAACACAGATGACGCGGATTCTCGCGGA